>JAJPJF010000081.1 GCA_021324415.1 Nostocales cyanobacterium Centralia_MAG_434 | reverse complement strand
GCATAGGGCATAGGGCATAGGGCATAGGGCATAGGGCATAGGGCATAGGGCATAGGGCATAGGGCATAGGGCATAGGGCATAGGATAGGTCTGTCTCCCTTGTCCCCTTGTCTCCCTTGTCCCCCCTTGTCCCCTTGTCTCCCTTGTCCCCCCTTGTCCCCTTGTCTCCCTTGTCCCCTTGTCCCCTTGTCCTCCCTTGTCCCCCTGTCCTCTATGACACTTAACCCTCTTGACTTTTTGGGACAGCTACTGGTGACAAACCAGCGATCACTCGTAAGTTTTGGCTCCGAATAAGCTCGATAAAGTTTAAGGTAGAACGCCCTTCAATTTTTGCTACTGTCTCTATTGCAGATAATAGATGTTGTGCGGCTTCAGATTCTGAGTAGCCTCGGCGTTGTGCTACGCGTATAGCAGCTTCATCAGCATTTAACTCTAGTTCTTGGGAGTGGTTACTACGCCAGATACGCTGTACAGCTAAGGTCGTTAACCCTCCAGCAACCACTACTCCCACGATGTCTGTTTGGATTAATTCTACTAATCCGGCCAATATCCCTGCGGCTGCAATACCTTGAGATATATCAGGCTTGAACCATTTTACTCCTATCAACCAGCTGACTGTCCGTAAGAGCAGTAGGTCACGTTGTTGCGATCGCAGGCGACGCCACAAATCGAAATTGATGTATATTGGTCGTTCTAGATTCCAAGGTAGTGGAAACAGGGTGTCAATTACCTTTGTTTGCCCCGGTTTACTGACGATTTTGGTCATCATCCGACCCGAGGCTGGCATCAGATCTAACAACCGACGAATTTCAACGTTTGGGTCCATATGAGATATCGTAAAGCTTATAATACGTGCTAGAAGTGTATGGTTCCTTCAATTTAAGAAAAAGCATAATTTCAACCACTTTGTATAGTTATTATTATTGATGTACAGGCATGTTTCATAAGCTATCCAGCATGCCTGCTTAAACTTTTGTGAGTTGAACCTGCTTTTATGTACGGGCAGGCTTAACAAGGTGTCTATTGTACATACTTACACTTTATACCTGCCCCTACCAATGACAATGGATGCTTTTGCTATCATCCCACCTGAATGGACAAACAAGGCAGTTCATGCCTATGAGTTTTGTTGTCCTAACTGTCACTCTAATAGCTTAGAAGCTTTACAAGTCTGGATTAATCGGCGATCGCCTGTAATTACAGAAGACTATAGCAAGAAATGGCAGGAGTTTTACCAGTGCCATTGTGGTTGTGCATGGTGGGCATGGAGTAGCGATCGTCCGCCAACGAATTTGTCCAAGCAGCAAGATGACGGCGTATAGGGAGACAAGAGAGACAAGGAGGACAAGGGAGACAAGGAGGACAAGGGAGACAAGGAGGACAAGGGAGACAAGGAGGATAAGGGAGACAAGGAGGATAAAGGAGACAAGGAGGACAAGGGAGACAAGGAGGACAAGGGAGACAAGGAGGATAAGCGAAGGGGGATAGATTTATTTAGAGGGGAATGGGCTTAATTGTTTTTTATTTGCTTAAGAAAAAGCCCACCAATATAGGCGGGCTTTTTATGTTTAATGAGTTGGTAGTAAGTGCTTGAGCGCTTGCTTACTTTTTAGCTTTTAGAAAGTGAAGGTGGTACGTAATGTACCTACATATTCATTGTCATTCTTGTTGTTGTGTTCTGGATTGAACAGAACAATGACACCTGGAGTGATTGAAATATTATCGTTGACCTGGAATTTGTAGAGACCTTCTAGTTGATAGGTAGTATCCACGTCTCTTTGTCTTCTTGTAACTCCGCCTGTAGTCAGTGTGACATCACTGTAGCTGACTTTGGGTGGTACACCAAAGATGAAACCAAGCACGTTGCCTTGTTTACCAAAGTCTTTTAGTGACAGAGTCGCACCATAGTAGAATGCCTCTGCATTACTACCCTTACCTATAGGTGTGCCAATACCACTTTGAGCAGCAGTTGCACCATTCTCAGCATGAAGTTGGCTATAGCCTCCCCAACCGCTCAGAGTTATTTTTTCGCTAGGATTAAAGGTAAGTTCTACACCGTAGTGGTTTCCTGAGGTAGAAACGTTGGGACCAAAAGGTTGAGAAGCAAAGGTACTACCTGTGCTTTCAAATATGTTGACACCACCTTGGGGATTTTGGAAAGTGTGTGCGTAGGTTAGACCAACGTTGAAGGCTTTAGCAGGTTTGATCTCTAACTGAGCCAAAGCTGCATAGTTACCATCGAACAAACCATCTCCTGGGCTGGGATTGCTAGCAACGTTATTACGTCCACCAGCTAGATAACCAACAGATGCAGTCAAAAATCCTTTAGGGGCAAAGGTGACAGTTGCACCGGCACCACCTGCCCCTTGACGATAAATGGGGCTGAAACGACCATAGCGCGATAGAGCACCTTTAGCACTGCTTGCGAAGTCAGGGTTAAAGGTATTGATGTTTTCGTAATATTCACCTTGGTTAGCATCAACCTTGACGCGGATGGCATCTGTGAGGTCGAAGGCGTAGTTGATTTTATCTATGGTAACGCTGTTCTGGTTGGTGTCAAACCCGTCATATGCTAAGCGGCTCATGTTAGTGCCAGTTGAACCCGCACCGTAGATATTATTGCCGTTGTTGACAACATTGCCTGCTTGCAAACGGATTTGCAATCTGTCTTTTCCAGTGAAGCTGGAGTTTAAGCTCAGACGAACCCGATCAGAGAAAGTGGCATTAGTGCTTAAGTTGCCTCCTCTAACATTTGGGTTGTTTCTTAGAGTGCGAGCACTAACTGCTTGCCTATCTCCAAAAACATCATTAACGCTAAAAATTGCTTCGCCAACCAACTTGGTGGTTGTGGAGAACTGATGTGCCTCTAATTCTGCAGTACGAGCTTCTAGAGAATCGACACGACCACGCAGAGTTGCCAGTTCAGCAGCAAATTCTTCTTGCAAGCGCTGCAATGTAGCCAAGTCTTCTTTCTTGACAAGATCAGCCGTTGCGGTGGCAATGAGTTCGTTAACACGGTCTAAGCAAGCGTTCAACCCAGCTGCGAATTCATAACGGGTCATTGCACGGTTGCCACGGTAAGTGCCGTTAGGATAACCAGCAATACAACCGTAGCGCTCTACCAAGGATTGCAATGCTTGAAATGCCCAGTCTGTAGGTTGTACATCAGAAAATTGAGAAACTGATGTGACTTGACCAATAGATTCCGATGAAGATTGGGAAATACGGGAAACAGATGTAACTCGACCAATATTGACTTCATCAGTTGACTTGGTCGCATGAGTCGCCTCAGTTTGATTAGCTTCATCCGCCAAGGCACTGTTAGCAGCCAGGCACACGGCAGTCAATACAATGGGACTCAGCCTCAAAATACTCCAAAATGCTTTTTTCATGTTTTTCTCACTCACACCTACTTCAATTCGTGATATAATTCCCTGATATGCATAAATTGTCAGGGAATTTACTCATGACTCTCAGTAGAAATTGTACCAAATTTAATGGTGATTAACATAGATTAATTGCTCTATTTGTGAGCTACTTTAAGCCTCCTCTATTTGGAGAACGCAGAATAATTCGGCGTTTGTACCTTGAGAGCGTTCCTTCCTCTTCAAATTCCTGCAGTAGACGAGTGACAGTAACTCTTGTGGTATTCAACACTTCTGCCATTTCTTGATGAGTGACGCTCAGATCAATCAATTTTCCCTGTTCCACATCACGACCGAATTTTTCACTTAGCCATACCAAAAACTGCAATAAACGCAGAGAAATCGGTTTACGATGCACTATACTCAGCAGTTCCTCTGCCTGTTGAATGTGAGATAATAGGGAGTTGATCTCTTGATGCCAAAGATGAGGGGGTAGTATTTTTGCCTCCACGCTTGTCATGCATTCAATCTGATATGGTTTTACTTTGGAAAGAGGATAACCAATTAGATCACCAGCTCCCCAGTAACCTAAGGTGATATAACTTCCGTCCTCGCTCCAGGTTAAAGCACGAACCACTCCCCGCTCAATTCGCCAGAGTACATCATTGCGCTGTGGAATAACTTCACGACGTGTGAATAAGCGTTGCGGTAGCGGTCCATATAAGGCAGAGTTTTGTATACGACTTGTAGAAAACGTCATGGGGTATTGAAGAATATAGGTGTTTAATTGATTTCTAAAACTTATCGAAGGCATTAAGCACAATGTATCTGAGAGACACCTAATTGCTTAACTTAACAATGCCATCTTGATTTGCCTAAAAATTTAGATTGCACCGCATAAGAGACTTTGGTAGCTTGACACAGTGAAAATTATTGACTATATGGCTTGCTTAGAATGATACAGCAAAAAATCAAATTGCTTGTGCTTTACTTTGCTATTGGACAATACGTGTGAGACTAAGTGCATAGATCTCAGGGTAGATGACGTCATGATCACAAGATATATTGTCAGGCAATTCTGATCGTATTTAGTGTTTATCTTTCTAAAGATTTATTGAAAAAACGCTTAAAGATTATTTCACTGGTGAGGCAAATGTGCTTTATGTAGCAAAGTCACAAAGTTTTGTTACACTTTTGGTGTTTTCCCTAAAGGGATCAGCGCCTATTGTCCTTAGGTAAAGGCCATCCTAGGCTGGTTGGTTGCTCATACACTCGTTTGAGAGTGTTTACATCTCTGGAAGAAATCGGTGGTGGGTTTTGGACTTGAGAAAAATAGAGAGCATCGCTTTGTAAAGGACTATGACCCCAAATTCCTAAGGCATGACCAAGTTCATGACGGGCTGCTGCGGTAAGATAATGGCCTATCTGGCTTGGACTAAGCAATATTGTGAAGCGATGGGATAACAGATTATTGGGACTGATGTAAAACTCGTAGGTGGTTTGTGCTGAACGAGCACGAAGTATTTTATTGTCTCTGGAAATCTGCAATGCTGGAGCTTTTCGTAAAATCGAAATATCAGCAACCTCTGGCTTGTCAACTACTATCAGAGGTAAGTAGGTACTCCACTCATGAACCGCCTGCAAAACATCATTTATCCATATCTCAGCTTGATTGTTAGCTGAGGGCGGTGACTGTACATAAACTTTAACAGGAAACTGTGACCAGACTAAATAACCCAGTTGAGTTGGTGTAACTTGAGAAAAGTAGTCTCCACTATTGGTGCGATCTTGCCATTGTGCCAGTGTTGGCGGTAGCGGATGGGCTTTTGGAGAAGTGGTGGGAAGAGAGGGAGGAGATAAGGGGGAGGGGGAAAGACTTGTTAATTGGGTTGTTTTTGTCGAGAGTTGTGTGAAGGCATCCGAGCTACTGCTAAACTGCATATTCGTACAAATCACTAGCACTGTTGTAGTTATAGCTAGTACCAAAGCTGTTATTAAACGCTGTAACACTACATGTACTGCCTTGCTGAACCAATTGGAAAGATATTCCTGATATCCCTCATCTCCTACATCTGCTTATCCTTACTTGGGAAGCCAATTAGCACTTAAAACCACCGTTAAGCCCAGAAAAATGACTGTGAGTGCCCAAGTCACTCTGTTTAACGTATTTTCAGCACTTTTGGTGCTACTGAATAGCTGGGCTTGACCACCAATGGCTCCTATGCCATCACCTTTTGGACTATGTAGTAAAACTAAGACTATTAAACCAATAGCTGAAAAAACCCAGATAGCTTCTACGACGTTAGTTATTGTCATGGCAGTGTTGTCTACGAAAAGTTAGGAGGAGCCAGTGCGCTCTTGCGGGCAATGCCCGACAGTCCCGCAACTAGCGTTTAGGAGTTAGGAGTTAGGAATTGGGAATTTTGATTCTTCATTCTCTCATCCTTTGTGTGATTCCTCACTTTTTACTCTTAACTCCCCTCTTATTATTTATAGCCCTACTTGGACAGGGGTACGAGGAGATTGGACGTCATATTCAGCTGATTGGACCAGGGATCGCCCGGTCATTTCTGCTGGAATTGGCAATTGTAAAATTTCTAGAATTGTGGGAGCTATGTCTGCTAGCTTACCATCACTGCGCAGAGTGACATTTGTGCCATGTCCAGGTATTTTTACTGTTTCTCCTTCCACAAGAATGAAGGGAACGGGATTGGTTGTATGTGCTGTCCAGGGATTACCCTCTTGATCCCGCATCAACTCGGCGTTGCCATGATCGGCAGTAATCATTGCTGTACCACCAACTTTGCTAATACTGTTTAGCAGGCGGCCTAAACAATGATCAACTGTTTCCACTGCTTCAACTGTAGCCTCTATATTACCAGTATGTCCCACCATGTCTGGGTTGGCGTAGTTGATCACAACTAGAGAGTAGATACGCTTTTCAATAGCTGCGATCGCCACATTTGTGACAGCTGAGGCTGACATTGCTGGTGCACGGTCATAAGTCGCCACCATGGGACTGTTGATCAGTTCGCGGTCTTCTCCGACAAACGGTTCTTCTAAACCACCGTTGAAGAAGTAGGTGACGTGGGCATATTTTTCTGTTTCCGCAGTACGAAACTGCTTTAGACCATGATCGGCGATAACGCCTCCCAGAATGTTATTGAGATTCTGAGGCTCAAAAGCAACCTCAACGGGTAAGTCTGGGTCGTATTGAGTAAAACTGACAAAAGACAATGGTGTGATTTGCTGTCTTTCAAACCCTTTAAACTCTGGACTAACAAGAGCTTGAGTGAGTTGTCTAGCACGATCAGGACGGAAGTTGAAAAAGATCACTCCATCTCCTGGCTCTATTGCGCCTGGTGCTATTCTGACTGGGACGATAAATTCGTCTGTCACACCCTCTGCATAAGCTTCTTGTATGACTTCCACGGCTGAACGACCATTACCAGAGCCATCTTGTGTTATGACGTCATAGGCGCGTTTAACCCGATCCCAGCGATGATCTCGATCCATCGCGTAATAGCGACCGCTGAGAGTGACTATACGCCCTACTCCTATACGGTCTATGTAATCTTGAATCAGCCCAATTGCTTTTACACCTTCTTTTGGATTTGTATCACGACCATCAGTGATTGCGTGGATACATACTTTTGAGAGACCCTGAGACTTTGCTAGATCAAGTAATCCGAATAGATGGCTGATGTGCGAGTGTACCCCACCCTCAGAACAAAGTCCTACTATATGCAGCTTGCCATTACGACTAAGGACTTCCTGGCAAATTTTGACAAGTGCTGGGTTTTTGAGGATCGAACCGTCTTCTACTGCGTCCGAGATGCGGACCAATTCTTGCGGTACAACTCGCCCAGCGCCAATGTTTAAATGACCAACTTCTGAGTTACCCATTTGACCCTCTGGCAAACCTACAGCTTTTCCTGAGGTTTGTATGAGGGTATGGGGATAAGCTGCCCATAGACTTTCCATGACAGGAGTTTTAGCAGAGGCGATCGCATTTCCATTGGTCTCCTCGCAGTAGCCCCATCCGTCTAAAATGACTAGCACCACGGGAGCAACAGGTGCTTTGGTCATAATAAAACTGCCCTTTACTTTTTGTAATACTCGAATGATACCACTGCTAACGCCAGCTGCAAGTGAAATTCTGCTCAATAACTTTTTTTCTTACCATTTCCTAGTTTTTTTAGATATTTCTTAATCTTTAGCAATTTTTTTATGTATCGCTGATGGCAGACGATAGCTAATTGTTAACTAATAACTGGCAAATGATAACTGTTAGCTATTAACTATTCTCTCTATTTTCGTTTTGCACTTGCTTTTGCGGCCTTGGCGGCTTTTTTCGCTGCTTTTTCGGCAGCTATCGCCTCTAATCTTGCCTGTTCTTTTTCTTCAGCAATTTTGTCTAGATAGTAATGATAATCACCTAGGTAGACTCGGAATTCACCATCGCGGATTTCTACAATTTTGTTAGCGACCTGAGAGATAAAGTAGCGGTCGTGAGAAACCACAATGACCGTGCCATCATAGTTTTGTATGGCTTCTTCTAACATTTCTTTTGCAGGAATATCCAAATGGTTTGTTGGCTCATCTAAAATCAACAAATTTGCAGGACATAACAGCATTTTGCCTAGCGCCAGACGTGCTTTTTCTCCTCCACTGAGTGCTGCTACTGGCTTAAAAACAGTGTCTCCACTAAAGAGAAATTTTCCTAATAAAGTTCGGACTTCCTCATTCTTCCAATCAGGAACTTCATCATGGATTGTGTCCATGACTGTTTTTTTCAAATCCAACGCTTCGGCTTGGTTTTGTTCAAAGTAGCCGGGGATCACCCCGTGTTCGCCTAATTTGACTATACCTTCTGTGGGTTGCTCAATCCCCATAATCAAGCGCAACAAAGTGGACTTTCCTGCACCATTGGGACCTAAAAAAGCAATGCGATCGCCTCTTTCAATCAGGAGATTTGCACCCAAAAATAGTATTTTGTCATCATAGACATGAGTCAAATCTTTAATGATCACGACCTCACGTCCACTACGTGGTGCAGGTGGAAACCGGAAGTGTAGAGTTCTGACACCAGATGTAGGTGCTTCAATGCGCTCAATTTTTTCCAGTTGTTTTTCTCGGCTTTTTGCCTGAGTGCTACGGGTAGCACTAGCGCGAAATCGATCAACAAAAGCTTGCTGCTTATCAAGTTCTTTCTGCTGACGTTCATAAGCAGAAAGTTGTGCTAATTGATTTTCAGCTTTCTGTTGTAGATAAGCTGAGTAGTTACCTAAATAGGTTGTGGAAACACCGCGTTCTGTTTCTACTACCTGAGTACAAAGCCGATCAAGAAACTCACGGTCATGGGAAACGATGACCATCGGGGTTGTCAGACCTTTGAGGTAAGTTTCCAACCACTCAATAGTTTCTAGGTCTAGGTGGTTAGTTGGTTCGTCTAGCAGCAATAAATCGGGTTTTTGCAGCAGGATTTTGCCCAAACTCATCCGCATCTGCCAACCACCACTAAAGGAACTGACAAGGCGATCGCCATCTCCCAATTCAAATCCGATTTCTGGGAGGATTTTATCAATTTGTGCCTCTAGTCCATAGCCGTCTAAGGCTTCAAACTGGCGTTGGAGGCGATCCATAGTGTGAATCAGTTGGTCTAATTTCTCAGGTGTAGCGGTTTCCATTTCCCGATGAACTTGTGCCAATGCTTCGTTCACCTTGTTAGCTTCACCAAAAGCACGCCATAATTCTTCTTTGACAGTACGGCTGGGATCTACTTCAAACTCTTGGTTGAGATATGCTATGTGTAAACTGGCAGGACGGATAATTTCACCTGCAGTGGGTTCAATTTCGCCAGTGATAATTTTTAGCTGTGTAGATTTTCCGGCACCATTGACACCAACTAAGCCAATGCGATCCCCTGGCTTGACTTCCCAGTTGACATCTTTGAGGACTTCGCCTGTGGGGTAAATTTTACTGATATGTTCGAGTCGCAGCATCCAATGTCTCCAAGGTAAGCGATGGTTAGGGAAGGCAACATGCTAGCTTTGAGTTTATCTTAACAAAATTTAACTACAAAATTCTCTATGGGGAATAGGGCATGGGGCATAGGATAGGGGCTGTCCTCCTTGTCCTCCTTGTCCTCCTTGTCCTCCTTGTCCAAAACCCTATTCCGGCTTCAATAAAGAATGAGCCTTCCCATTACCTTTTGGTAAAACATTTGTACTAAATACAGAACGAGTGACTACTGCAGAGAACAATGCTTCATATTGTGCGATCGCCTGTTCAAAAGAATAGCGTTCAATGGCGTGCTGTCTGCCTCTATTACCGAGTTCAGTTGCTTTTTCTGGATGAGAGTATAGGTCTAGTATTGCCTGGGCTAACGCCTCTGGTGACTCTGGGGGAACAACTATACCACCACCACTTTTGGTGATAGCTTGCGCGGCAGTACCAGTTGCAGGAACTGAAGCTACTATCGGGCGACCACTTGCCAACAATAGCGGGATTTTGGATGGCATGTTGAAGGAAATCACGTTGTGTTTTTGCACAATTAAGCCTATGTCTGCTGCAGCCATCATTTCAGGTAGCTTTTCTCGTGGTTGCAGTGGCAAGAGCAAAACGTTAGTAGCCCCACGACGAAGACAATATTTCTGCAAATTCATGAGTGCTGTGGACTCACCTGCAATCACAAAAACAATTTCTGAAAGATGATCCAATAAAACTGCTGCTTCCACTACTGTCTCTAAACCTTGGGTGAGAGCAATGTTGCCTGAATACATAACTACAAATTTCCCATCAAGCTGATAGGAATATTTCCAGGCATTATTCTCTTTTGGTAGAGGATAGATAAAGTTTACATTCACCCAGTTAGGGATACAAACTATTTTGCTTTGAGGGACACCCTTATTCACTAGATTTTCTACAAAGCCATCAGCAATTACACTAATAATCTGTGCACTTTTGTATGCAAATTTTTCTAAAGCTTCAAAAGCACGAATAATAATTTTATTTTTGATGAGTCCAACACGGACTGCAGCTTCTGGCAATATGTCTTGGAGATTCAGTACTACTGGACAATTGTGTAACCAACTAAGCACAGTTGCTGGCACAGAAACAAGTAAAGGAGGAACTGTCAGAAGAATAACATCGGGTCGCCAGCCGTTGAGAGCCTGTGGCAAGCTGGTAATCACAAAGCTCAATTCCAATAACAACCTGTCTACTAAGTTAGGTTTAGACTTGATGCGTAGGTAACTACGTTGGATAGTAACTCCATTTTTTTGTTCAGTAACAAACCACTTACCACAATATTCTCCGTAAATCTGGCGCTGTGGATAGTTGGGCATTCCCGTGATGACCCGCACTTGGTGACCTCGCTCAACCAGACCTTCTGCAAGTTCCGTCATTAAAGGAGCAATTCCAATTGGCTCTGGATAATAGTTATAGGAATAAATCAGAATGCGCATTATCTACATTGGTTAGTTTGGTGGAATTGGCCTGAAAGTGTGAGACTTGTTTTAGTTACATATTGCTTAGTTTTGATTTGAAGGTTGAGCTTCCAGTATTGCCACTGAGATGAATACACGCTAAATATACTAGTTTAAGGTGTTTTTTGTCATAATTCTAACCCTGTCATAATTGTAATGTAACGTATGTACTTCGGACGATGTTAAATATTTGTTCTGGTATAACGAGCTTATCAGTCAGATCAAGACCAGAAATCTCTAGTGCGAGATTCCCAAAGTGCCAGCAACAGAGTCATTTTGAGCAAGAAGGGAGCACTCTCCCACTCAGACCATTATCCTGCTAACTTTTATCTAAGTAGATACACACCCTTGCTCAAAAGTTACCAAACTTAAGTGTATAAAAAACTATAAATCACAATAAAGCTATGAAGTAGTAATTGCTTCATACTTCTATTTCAAGGAATGACTCTCATCCCAATGAGCGCAAACATCTTTCTTTTGCTTGGGGTGTAACCGTATGAGTACTGACAACTAACAGAGGTCAAAAAATCAAAAATAAATACCATCACTGAAGAAAATAGTCCAATAGCTGGAAACCTAGGCTTGATAATCAGCGTCTCAAAACAAGAGAACTTCATAACTTCTGCTGAAGATCCATCTACTGGCAAGAAAACCCAAGCTCCAAAAGGGGACAAGATTTGGGTAATATAAAAAAGCTATCTTTCTGTGCATGGCAGATACTGAAGGATTCTTATACCCAAAGGAGATATTGCGATGCTGACTTTAAAAATCGTCGTTTATATTGTTGTTGCCTTCTTTTTGACCATTTTTGTGTTTGGATTTTTATCAAATGACCCAGCACGTAACCCTGGTCGTCAAGATTTAGAGTAGAAGCATGGCACTTGTCCGCAACTGCTAGAAGCGGAAAACATGCTGACGCCTAGGGTGAACTTACCCCAGACGCCTACTGCACAGCTTCTCGTAGAGTTAGGATAGGCAGAAGGCACGTATTCGGAAAGAAAAATGTGTAAAAAATCTTTCCAGACGGACACTTTCCCCACCGGAGAGAAACCTGGCAAGGAAGTGTCCTCTTCTTTTATTGGCTATTTGTTAGCTTGATTGTGCTGAAAATATGCTTCATCCAGTTCTGCCATCTGTACCACCTCCAATTCAAAAACCTGTACAAAAAGCAAATCTCACCGCTACCACTGACGACAATCATTCACACTCAGCCGTCAAGCTAACTTTGGGAAATCCTGAGGATAGTTCAAATGGGAATGAATTAGCAGTTGTTAAGCCCTTATCAAAACCCAGTACGCCGGAAACTTTTCCCGCTGAATTCTCACCTCTTTCTTCTGCAAGAAGTGCAGATCTATTGGGTCAGCAGCTGACAGTAGGCTATCCGTTACAGCAAGTAGAATCCTCGTCGGACAAGAGTAACAAGCCACAGATGACAGGTGAAATGCCATCTGCGCCAGAAAATGTATTCCCAACAATCACAAAAAGCAAGAACTTATCCCAGAGTAAGGCACGAGTTTTAGTTGAGAAGCTAACCCAAGCACGAAATCAGAGTGATAGGATTCCAGAAGAATCAGCGATCGCGCAAGCACAACCACCAATCCACATAGACTTTAACTCTCTTCACTCTCAAGAGCTTTCAGATCAACCGCCAACACCCTCTACCTTGGAATTTGAGCCTCGCAATCCCAAGTCCAACTCTACAAACCAACAACAGTCTACACCAACATCACAAGGTAACACCACGACAGGCGGTAAAAGTCAACCGTCAAGCCAAACTCCATCTGGCAATATGCCTCAACAGACAAGGAGAGTCATTGAAGTCGTTGCAGATCGGCAAGAGTATGATGAGCAACGTCGGGTTGTCACTGCAGAAGGAAATGTTGTGGTGCGAATGGATGGGTCAGTGTTAGATGCTGATCGCTTGCAAGTCAATCTAGATAACTTGATTGCAGTTGGTGATGGAAATGTTGCCTTGACACGGGGAGATCAAATACTGCGCGGACAACGCTTCACCTATAATTTCATTCAAGATAGTGGGCAAATACTAGAAGGTAGAGGCGAGATTTATATACCTTCAGCCCAAAGAGATTTGGCGTTTTTGCCAACCGATGCGACAACAGGAGGAGTACCACAGACACCGTTGAGCGATCGCATCAGAGCAAATCAACCACTGCAAGTCAGTAATCGTGGAGGGATTAACTTTACCGTCGGTGGTGGGAGAAACGCAAGGAATGTTCCTGGACAAAAACAGGGAGGTCAAGTCAAACGGTTACGTTTTGAAGCTGCAAAAATTGATTTCTATCCCCGAGGTTGGCAAGCCAAAGATGCACGCATCACTAACGACCCTTTTTCACCACCGGAGCTTGTGTTAAGAGCGGATAAAGTAACTCTCACACGAGAGTCACCCTTACAAGACCGAATCAAGACACAGCGCCAAAGATTGGTTTTTGACAACGGAGTCTCCTTACCGATTCCCAAGGATGAGCAGACAATTGACCGTAGAGAACGGAGTGTGACGCCGACAATAGCATCTGTAGGATACGACGGAACTGATCAGGGAGGTTTTTACATTGAGCGTGGTTTTAATCTTATAAACCAACCAGGTGCTAGCTTTAATATCACACCGCAGTTTTTTGTCCAAAAGGCAGTACAAAACTTGGGTAACGTTGCAGATCTGTTTGGGTTTAGATCCAAGTTAAATGCTGTTATCAGCCCAACAACTACACTCCAAGGTTCTGCAAAGTTAACCAGTCTTGATTTTAGTAAGATTGAAGACAGTTTACGCGCAAGTCTGCGGCTACGCCAGAGCATAGGTGATGAGCGGAATCCACATATTGCCACCTTTGAATACAGTTATCGAGATCGCCTTTACAATGGTTCTCTTGGTTTTCAAACTGTCCAAAGTAGTCTTGGTGGTATCATAACTTCTCCCATAATTCCTTTAGGAAAGAGCGGCGTTAACCTCAGCTATCAAGGAGGAGTTCAATATATCAACGCCAATACTGATCGCCAAGATTTGCTCAAACCGATTCGAAATAATGATCGCATTTCGCTAGGTCGCCTCCAAGGTAGCATTGCTCTTAATAAGGGCTTTTTGCTATGGCGAGGGAAATCATTACCACCTACTCCTACAGGAGGTATGCGATACACACCAAGTCCCATCACTCCTTATCTCAGTGCGGGTGTTGGAGTGACTGGTACAAGCAGTTATTACACTAGTGGTGATAATCAATCCACTCTAACTGGTACAGTCAGTCTCTCAGGACAGTTCGGTCATTTTTCTCGACCTTATCTGGACTACACAGCTTTTGTTCTCAGTTATTCTCAAGGTTTAAATAGCGGCTTATCACCTTTTTTGTTTGATCGTGCTGTAGATACCAAAGTCTTAACGGCTGGAATCACACAGCAAATCTATGGACCATTTCGCCTTGGCTTTCAAACATCAATTAACCTGGACACGGGAAAAAGTACCAGTACAGATTACATTCTTGAGTATAGCCGTCGTACTTATGGCATTACCCTACGTTACAACCCAGACTTACAATTAGGTGGTATTAATTTCCGAATTAGCGATTTTAACTGGACCGGTGGAACCGATCCATTTTCTGATAGTTCTGAAGTTAAGCCGGTTGTGAATGGTGTTCGACGAGATTATTAACCAATTCCTGAAACAGCGCTTACCTTCTTTGCCAAAGCCGCACCAAATACCGAAAGAATTTGACGAATCTTTCTTCTAACTTCAGCATAACTTGATCCAGCCATTCCAAAATTTGTTCTAAAGGGTGCTTCTCATAGCCAATGATCTTTGCTTTAGTTTCTACCCAATCTGGCTTTGCTTCGATTTGAGAATCCCAATAGCGTTGCTGCTGACTCATTTTTCCTGTGTTGCTTTCAATCTCAGACTGAGTGATGAGAGATTGCGCAACTCCTATTGTTGGGGTTAACTCTTGAGTTGGTGTTGTTTTTAAAGTTAATGCTGCATCTTGTTTTGACTGTTGGAAAAACTTAGGGAAATTTTTAATTAAATTCTTCAAAGAAGATTTTCGTGATCGACTATCTACAAGAGCAGGATTTATCGCTTGGAACGAGGTCACTAACTGCTGATAATTTTCTCTTTCACTTACTGGTACTGAATCACAAAATAAATCGTTTTCGCTAAGCCACGGATCAGCTAACTCTTGGCTTTGCAACTCTTGAGAATTTGACAAAGCAAATACAGCTCGTTTTTCCAAAATATTTCTTGCTGATGTAGCCTGCTTAACTTTTTTACCACTATCATCTCTGTTAACGTGTCCATTTGCATTGGAACCAAAAAAGAAATTGATTCCTGCCCAAATTAAAGCTTGAATCTTCAGAAGTTGATTTTCCCAGTCAGGATGAGTAACTGATTTTGGCTCACTTGTTGTGATCTGCTCTTTACCGTAAACAAAGAGGTTTAATTGAGTTGGGACAACATGCATGAGTTCCGCTGCTCGTTGCTGTATAAGTGAAGTTACACGAGACATTGGAACTAAAGCATTGGACTCTAAATTCGCAACGGCTGCATCTAGTAATGCCAGTGATGGGTAAGCATTAAGAGAGGATATTGGCTCAATCCTCTCTTCTAGTTTTGTGTTTTCAGGTAGTGCAGGCATGTTTTTATTACCACCTGAAGTGAGTTTTGTCAATAAATGATCAATTTCTGTTAAAAGTTTTGTTTCTTCTTTTTCTGCTGTTAAAGCTGTTAAACGCCAATGACGCCAGTAGTGAGAAATTTCTGTCAGAATTCGGTCTTGTAGTTTTTCTTGCTGTTGAAGTGTCAAAATGTTAAGAATTTCATTTTCCTCGCTGACAAGTACCAAATTGCGACTGGTTAATTCTGAAGCAATTCCTCTTATTTTGTAGGGGAGTGGGGAACTCGGGCTTTCCTTCAGAGATAAGGGGGAATAAGAAACTAGGGGGTTGTTAGGGAGTTGAGGAGTAGGAGTTTGTTTGGGGTTGGGGAGGGGAAGTTGTAGCTTCTCTAATGCTTTTAGCACTTGCTGAATGGGGATATCAGCAGCTGGGGTGGATTGAAGTTGGGAATCGGTGTTATGTGCTTGTAGCGATCGCTGATTTTGTGGCTGCTGTGGACTCAATTGTCGTCCAGCTGAATCAATAGCTTTTTGGAATAGCAGGTACACTGGGTAGAGTAGTGCTTCCAATGACCAGCTAGTCGCAACTTTTAGCTGACGAAAAGTCTGTTGTAGGCGATCGCTAAATCGCCGTGAGTGTTGGTCAACAAAATTAAAAAGTCTACTTTGATAACGATGAGAGGAAGCAGAAGGCATGATCGTAAACAAGCTCTTGCAGAAATGGCTATATGATTTCATAAATAGCAAGAGTTGAAATCCGGATCAGGGTTTGTCTGACTCCTGCCAAAGAAAACACGTAAGTTAGCTTAGATTATATGTATGTGTGCTGAGTTCTGCAGCCATCAGTACTCAGCACTTGGTTTTATTGAGTTGACTTCTAAACTTTAGATGGAATTATTGCTTCTAGTTTAGTCCTCATGATCCTCAAATGGGTCACTTAATTCCTTACTAGGAGGACCAAAAGAGGTGTAAATAGATAGTGCAGTGATTGCAATGATAATTGCACCCACAGAAATGATCAGAACTGTTGAAGATTCCATAATTTGTGACAAAATATGAGCGATTTCTCAATTTAAGTATTTTTACTATTATACTGGAAAACTTTGCCCCACATTTCTAAGAGCAACGCGGTGGTGAGCCATGACTCGAGCACAAGTTCCTGATCTTGATTAGGAGGAAGTGGGGAAGAAACATTTCCTCGTGCCCGAAAGACACAAAAAAACCACGAGATAAAGATGGCATCAGCAACTTTCGTTGCTGTCAGATGATAGAATGGCTCAAAAGATTAAAAAATGCTTTGGCAACTAAATCTTAGGTGAACTATGGCACAAAGGACACGGTTGGGAGACGTTCTCAGACCTTTAAACTCTGAGTATGGAAAAGTCACGCCAGGTTGGGGTACTACCCCTCTTATGGCTGTTTTTATGGGTCTATTTTTCGTTTTTCTGTTGATTATTCTACAACTTTACAATAAGTCACTGTTGGTTGAGGGTGTACCTGTAGATTGGCGCAGTCTAGGTGGTTAATTATACTCTGTGCTGAGTAGAAACCACTCAATATATCACTTATCATTCTCATCGGATTCCATTGATAAAGAATTCACAATGCCCGGTTTTTCCGGGTTTTTTGTTAGTCGTGCAGCGTCAGAACAAGTATGGAAATGTCGTGTCCATAACCCTTCAGGATATAGACACGTCTAGCCAACAGCGTTAAGATTTTAACTTTTGGTAGTGTTCTATCCGCTCATCGATATAGTTAGCATACTGATCAGCTAGAGCTTTGCTGTGCAAGATTAGCATGTTCTCAGAATTTTGAGTGGCGCTGTGAGAAAAGTTATAACTTCCTGTGACAACAGCATCATCACACACCACTACTTTGTTGTGCATGAAATCATGTTTGCCTGTAGGAGAGTAGGGTGTTGAGTGTTTTCCGACTAGATGACTTGCCACTTCCTGGAAAGTTGAGATCACACCATTGTTCTTAGGTGATTTTTGCCATAGTTTAACTGTATGAGCCATCTGGGTGGCATCATAGAGACCGCCAAAATCCTTGACTTGCTGAGATTGGATAGCCTCCTCAAGCGTCGCCAAGATGGCACGAGAGGTTAACACCATTGACGAGACTTTGATACGACGTCTGGCTGAACTGATTAAACTAGAAATCATCTGGTCAGTGGTTTCCCCCTCTCCGGGTGAGAAAGCAAAATCAACAGCAGTCTGACCTATATTCACAGTGCCAGTATCACCAACCCCTGTCGTTTGAATATTTCCCTTTTCCCACAGTTCTTGAAAATCAGTTTCATAGAATAAGCAAAGCTCTGGAGATGGAATTTGAAGGATATTATTTTCTTGAAAGCTCCAAGCATCGTCGGTGAAATTTGCTGAGCCTGTCCAAAGCGTACCATTGCCTGTATGAATATCCCGCACAATGTACTTGTTGTGCATCAGCTTTTCACCAAAAATCCCTTTAACCTGGATATTAGAGGGTGGATTTGAGAGAAAATCTCCAATATCAGCAGGCGCTGGGTCACCGCCTACAGCAACAAATTGATCCATATCCATTTCGACAATGGCTGACTGTTTGTCCTTGTTAGTTCGTTTGGCAGGTCTCCCAGCGTAATACCCAATTTTTACTTCTACTCCGGCGTTTGCACGATCAATTAAGGCGTTAATGACAGGGTCATGCGTTGTTGATTTGTTTAACCGAAAATCATAGATTGCAATATGCAAGCTAGATTGAGCAGCACTAATGAATTCAGCCAATAGATTTGCTATCTTAGCAGCTTGTCCTGCTTCAGCATCTTTGAGAAACGTGACATCAATTGCCATAAAGTGTCCTAATCGCTTGAGTTTGATGGAGGTAAAATCCTCCACTAGCTAGATAATTTACTGGATGTTAAACAACCTTTATGCAGCATCTTGATGTTTGTTATAGCTTTGTCTATTAGGAGTGAAGTTGAAATCTCACCTGCAAGCTACATATGACGACTCAATGAGAAAGAATTCTGCACTTCCTAGTGGAGAGCGGAAAGTCAATTAAACTACATATGTGGGTTATCAGCATTTTTTGAGTTGATGGGAGAAAGATTATGAATATCTTTGGGATTGGTTTGCCAGAAATGGCTGTGATTATGGTGGTGGCATTATTAATCTTTGGTCCTAAAAAGCTACCAGAGGTCGGTCGAAGTCTAGGAAAAGCAATTCGTGGTTTTCAAGAAGCTTCTAAAGAGTTTCAAAATGAGTTTCAAAAAGAAGCATCTCAGCTAGAAGAAGCAGTGAAGACGACTGCTGAGCTAGAACCGAAGCAATTAGAAGCTTTGAAAGTGGAAAATGAGAGCACTAGTGCTTCGCAGAAAAACCAAGCTTAGGTTCTGTATAGATTGGGGTTTGAGCAATAATAGTTAAATATGAGGCACAATCGTTAGTCTAAAATCTCAAATTGCAAATCCAAAATCGAGTGACAGAAACTGGTGTACAAAAAGCTTTGTTAATTCCCCAGCTGATTGTCGGGTTGGGGAACCCAGAGCCTAAATATGACCAAACACGCCACAACATCGGTTTTGCCGCTGTGGATGCTCTATCTCGTTCCTGGAAAATTCCCCTAGCGGAAAACCGCAAGTTTCACGGGGAGTATGGCGAAGGAATGGGACCTGGTGGGGTAAAAATTCGCTTACTCAAGCCGCTAACTTATATGAATCGTTCAGGACAGGCAATCCAATCGGTTACAAGTTGGTATAAATTGCCACCTGAGTCAGTTTTGGTTATTTATGACGAGATGGATTTACCTCTAGGAAAAACTCGCTTACGCTTGTCTGGGTCAGCTGGAGGACATAACGGGATGAAAAGTGCGATCGCGCACCTTGGGACTGAGGGTTTTCCCCGTCTACGTATCGGCATTGGTAGACCAAAAGGTGCGGCTAGCAGCAAAGAGTCCGGAGATAACGTCTCTTATGTATTAGGAAAGTTTTCTGCCACTGAAACGCAGATCATGTCTCTTGTTCTCGAATTTGTCGTTGAGTGTGTAGAACTATGTTTCAAGCAGGGAGTAGAAAAAGCTATGAATGTTTGTAATAGCCGCACTATACAATAATTAACAGTGAAAGATTATCAAGCAGATAAACCCACCCCTTTATCAGACGTGGGTTTTTTTCTGCAATTTTTGTAGCAAAAATATCGAACGTAATGCAGCTTTTTTAGATGAATAAAAATGCTTACTTAAAACGTCTCTTGCGTCTAGCAGCCACAGCTTTGCGTTTACGTTTTTCCAAAGGTGTTTCAAAGTGCCGATGATACTTAACATCAGCTAATATCCCCGCTTTGGAAACTTGGCGTTTAAACCTACGTAAAGCTGAATCTATTCCTTCATTCTCTCCTAAAACCACTTGGGTCATTCTTACTCTTTCCTCTTCCTCATTAATTAATATTTCCCATTTTTACACCTACCTGTGACTTCAAGCCATAGGGTGTTTAGACTATTTCAGCCGTGTTTCGGGTACTTAGCTACAGGCTTACACTGGTGCCTAGAGTTTATTTTAGCCCACGATAATTGAAATTGAGAAAGATGTGAACTATATTCTCCCCCCCTACTCCCCATCTACTTGCTTAATAGCAAGAGCAAGCTGATAAAGTTGACGCCTATTGAGGGAGGTAACTTTTGCCAACTGGCGGCTTGCCTGAGAACAAGATACTCCTTGACTCATGAGCTTTTCTAACTCTGCTTTTAACTCGATTTCAGAAAACTGGGGTAACTCAGATGGTTTTCCTGCTACTACTAAAGTATATTCTCCTTTGGGCTCGCGCTCATTGTAGTAAAATATTGCTTCTGCGAGCGTTCCTCGCCAAAATTCTTCATACAATTTTGTTAATTCTCGTGCTAGCACGATATAGCGATCGCGGCCTAAAATTTCTGCACAGTCTTGTAAAGTTTCCTGTAAGCGATGGGGAGACACATAGAAAATTAATGTGCGAAATTCTGTTTGAAGAGATTCTAAATGTTCTCGCCGTTGCTGACTTTTTGCGGGTAGAAATCCTTCAAAGACAAACCGATCTGTTGGGAGTCCTGCTGCACTCAAAGCTGTAATCACTGCACTAGGACCAGGAATAGGCACGACCACTATTCCCTCCTCCACACAACATTTAACGAGTTCATATCCAGGGTCAGAAATTCCCGGTACACCCGCATCAGTCACTAAAGCGATCGCCTTACCTTCGCTGAGTTGCTTTAACAATTCTGGTATGCGACTGCTACGGTTGTGGTCGTGGTAACTCACTTGAGGAGTCTTAATTTGAAAATGTTGTAGCAGCTTACCTGTGTGGCGTGTATCTTCTGCAGCAATGAGATCAACTGTTTGCAGAATTCGCACTCCCCTAAAGGTCATATCTTCCAAGTTGCCAATTGGCGTTCCAACAACGTAGAGTGTTCCTGGTTTTGGATCGGTTTGCATTGGTCAAATGATGAATCGCGGTTTGTTTGTCGGTTTAGTCACCTTAGATCTGATCTACCTCGCTGAGTCTCCTCCCAAGAATAATCAAAAAATGGTTTCCTTGGACTATACTGTCGCAGCAGGTGGTCCAGCAACAAATGCTGCCGTTAGTTTCAGTTATTTGGGTAATCAAGCGATGCTGTTGGGTGTAGTGGGTTCTCATCCAATGACACAACTTATTAAAAGCGATCTGGTGAGTCATAAAGTTACAATTGTTGACCTAGAATCCACCATGACTCAAGCACCACCTGTCTCATCTATTATTGTGACCCAATCTACAGGAGAACGGGCTGTCATTTCCATCAATGCTGTCAAAACTCAAGCCACTAGCCAAGCTGTCTCGGACGAGATATTACAAAATGTTAATATTGTACTGATAGATGGACATCAGATGGCAGTTGGAATTGTAATTGCCCAAATGGCTAAGGCTAAAAATATACCAGTTGTTATTGATGGTGGTAGTTGGAAACCAGGGTTTGAAAAGATTTTACCTTTTGTAGATTACGCCATTTGCTCAGCTAATTTTTATCCTCCCAGCTGCCATACCAAGGAAGAGGTTATTGACTATCTCATTAGATTTGGTATTCCCCACATTGCCATTACTCATGGAGAAAAAGCTATTCAATACTTTAATCATGGTCAAACAGGCTCCCTAGATGTGCCTATCATTGAGAACATTGCTAGCACTCAACAGCTACCAGGTACTGTTGACACACTCGGAGCAGGTGACATTTTCCATGGTGCTTTCTGTAATTATATTTTAGAGGACAGTTTTACAACAGCACTTGAGCAGTCTGCCAAAATTGCAAGCTTTTCATGTCAATTCTTTGGGACGCGTCGGTGGATGGATTTTTGGGGAGTGGGGAGTAGGGAGTAAGGCATAGGGCATAGTATAAAGTATTCTCCATGTCCTCCATGTCCTCCATGTCTCCCTTGTCCAGTTAGTTGCAAAGTATACAAATGTTCTTTCTGTGGGGAATGAAATGCAGAATTTAGAGGAAATATTGGAGATTGCGCGTTCTGTGGCTAAAGGAGCAGCAGAGTTGCTTCGCTCTTACTACCATGGTAGTGGCGATCGCAACTTAAAAGTGCAATACAAACAAGATGAGCCTGTCACTGTTGCGGATATAGCGGTGAATCAATTCATATTAGAACGGTTAAAAGCTGATTTGGATGATGATTTTGGCTATATCAGTGAAGAAACAGATGTATTAAAACAAATTCAGAGGGAAAGTTCCCAATGGGTGTGGATCATTGATCCTCTAGATGGCACAAGAGACTTTATACAAAAAACTGGGGAGTATGCAATTCATATTGCTTTGGTGAAGGAAACACGCCCAGTACTGGCAGTAGTAGCAGTTCCAGAAGCTGAGAAATTGTACTATGCGACGCAAGGCGGTGGTGCCTTTGTAGAAAGCAGCAATGGTATAGAACCCCTAAAAGTGTCGTTACGGGAACGTATCGAGGATTTGACTATAGTTGTCAGTCGTAGTCACCGCAATCAAAGATTAGACTACCTATTGCAACGACTACCGTTTAAAAATCAGAAAGCGGTTGGTAGTGTTGGGTGCAAAATTGCCACGATTGTGGAACAACGGGCAGATGTATACATTTCCCTCTCTGGTAAGTCAGCCCCCAAAGATTGGGATCTGGCTGCACCAGAATTAATTTTGACAGAAGCTGGAGGTAGATTCACCCATTTTGACAATACACCGTTGCAATACAACACAGGTGATGTAAACCAATGGGGTGGTTTACTAGCTAGTAATGGTCAATCCCATGATTGGCTTTGCCGGGAAGCCGAGAGAATTTTGCTGGAATTTGATAGCCTCAATGCAAATTCGGATGGGTTGATATAAGCTTTGGCGTGGGATTGTTGTCAGGTGTCATTCTCGTTGTTGATATTTCTCTCGCTCTTTTGTAATCTTCAAGTGCTCCTCTAAAGTCTTTCAACTTAGAGCGAGCATGACCTCGATTTAAATAAGCTGTGGCGTCATTGGGCTCCAGGTTTAAAGAGTTAGTAGAATCTACAATTGCTCTTTCATAGTCTTCCAATTTCAAGCAAGCAACTGCTCGACTGAGATAGGCTGTAGCATCATTGGGATTGAGTTGTACAACCTGTGTATAATCTTCAACTGCTTGTCTGTAATCTTCTATTTCAGCGTAGGCAAGACCACGGTAGTAATATGCTGTAGCATCATTGGGATTGAGTTGCACTGCCTGTGTATAATCTGCAATTGCTCCCATGTAATCTTTCAGCTTCAAGCGAGCATAACCCCGACTGTAATAAACTACTGCGTTATCCGGATTCAGTTGCAGAGAATGCGTATAGTCCTCGATAGCTTCGTGGTAGTATTCTAGCCTAGAGTAAACAAGACCTCGATTCTTGTAAGCTTCAGCATCATTGGGATTCAGCCATAGAGCTTGAGTGTAATCTGCGATCGCTCTAATATGGTCTTTTATATCTAGGTCGGTGTCATCTTGGCCATTATTCATCCTGATATTATTGGGATTGAGATTCTCTAAATAATCATGCTTTTCTTCTAAAACGAACTCATGATTCAGGTGATTTTTATCAGCTAGGGGAAAGCCTGGATTAAATAAAAACGGAGTGTCAAATCTTAATGCCTTTTGATTGTCTATAGATTGAGATCTCGTTAGTCTCAAGTCGTCATTATCGACAACATAGTTAGGATTAAGCTTCATTGCCTGAGTATAATCAGCCATTGCTCCATAATTGTCTCCTAGTTCAAAACGGAGCAGTCCTCGGTTGTAGTATGCTTCAGGATCGTTGGAATTTACCCTTAGGTAAATGTCGAAATCTGCTAGCGCACCAATATTGTCTCCCAACTCGCGACGTGCTACACCTCGTCTGTAGTATGCTTTAATCCCATTAGGATTCAGTTGTAGGAACTGATTAAAGTCTGTGATTGCTCCCTGGAAATCTCCTCTTCGTGCCTTGTCCATTCCTCGGTGATAAAACGAGTCGATAAATTGTTGTTGGTAACGCAGTTGTTGTGCATCTTGTAGACGCTGCATGATAGTGTGTGAGGTCATCATGACATTACGTCGCATTTCAAATTGCGCCATGACTTGATGACTTAATACTCGTAACCCCTCAACCTGCTCTGGACTTAGATCTCGCGGCACTACGTCAATCACGCATAATGTCCCAATCGCAAAACCTTCAGGTGTGATCAGAGGTGCACCAGCATAAAACCGAATGTTGGGGTCGGAAGTCACTAAAGGATTTGTTGCGAATCTGGAATCTGCTAAGGCATTCTTCACGACCATTGGTTTCTGTTGCAAAATTGTGTAAGCACAAAATGCAACATCTCGGCTTGTCTGTGATACTGTCAGACCCCTTTTCGATTTAAACCATTGTCGATTCCCATCGAGTAAACTGATCAGCGCAATTGGAGTCTGGCAGATCTGTGCAGCTAAAAATGTACAATCGTCGAATCCTTTTTCGGGGGGGGTCTCAAGAATTTGATATTGATAAAGTGCCTCAAGCCTAGCTATTTCATTGTTAGGCAGTGGCGGTTGTGAGTTCATCGTCGGTATATCTCCAAAACCTAATTTGAGCAAGGAAATAAATTAGGACACTCCCAGTAAATTCAACTACAAAATGTTCAAGCCAATGGGCCAATCTTGCGATTCAATATGTTTTTGAGAGTACTAGCTAAGCTTCTTTTCCGATGAAAGTGAAAAGTCTAACTGACTCACAATGTGTCCTAAGTAGGGTTAGTTATGTGTTACATGCTAGATTTTACTATGTATTGTATGATCTTAGATACTCTTAGACTGTTTCACTTTCAGGTTGATACATTTCAGCAACCAGAGGGGCAAAGGGGAGAGATAGGGGAAGGGGGACAAGGAGCAGATCCTACATGGATTGCTCTATATGTATTAATAATAGGAAAAAATTAGGGTAGTGACACAACATAAGAAATAGAGAATCACATATAAGGTTGAATTTATTAGTAGATAAATCTTGCTTATTTTAAATAACAGAAACTTCTTTTGTCTTAGTTCTTCATTAACGTAAAGCTGTTGCTAGACAAAAGCAACGCTATAGACAATATTCCAACTAAAGTAAATTCGATTTTTCATGTTGCAATCTCACTTTTTCTACTAGACCTCTTGCAAAAGTTAAAAAACCTTCAATGCCATTATGTGAGCAAATTACGAGATATTTTGCTTAGCTCAGCATGACAGATTGAAAGTTTGTGCGAGAGGTCTACTCTTTTGTATTCCTTAGGAGTACAGGTGAGAAACTGTCACAGAACAATAAGTATTTCAATAAGATTTTTGACAGTTCTTGCACTATTACTGATTTATATTACTATATACTCAATTACTTTTGGATCGAAGCTTTGGAAAAAACATTTTGTACGTGTAAAAATGCTTCCTAATTACTCACGGTGGATTTTCAAGAAAGATGGTGTTGCGACTTTATCATGTTTTGCTCGGTTGCACTTTATTAGCATTGGTACCGTTGGGAACGAAGCTGACACGTTTCCAGACTTCTTCAGCTAAAAACTCCCAGCCTACTCCCGTAGCACAACCCCATGTTAGTAAAACCCTGATTTCAACGACTTCCTCAACGATTCTTAATCAACCTGACGGAAATATCTGGAAGAATTCCCTCGGAAAAACTGTTGCCCCTTCTGATTGGCAAGTGAAACCCTGCGAAGAGAATGCACTCTTATTGTGTGTTGCCTCCAAAGAAAAACGTTTGGGTACAGTAGAGATGGGTGTTTATCCCTTAGGGCAGCAATTAGATTTTCAAAAGATGCTATTCACCGCTGGTATTTCACTAACCTCAAAAGTGAACTACCAAAACCCCAAGTATCAAACTCTAGTTTCAGAAGCACTTGAAGCTTGGATCAAACGACATTACAGAGGTTTTTTTAAAAACTATCCACTTAATGATGATAACGATAAGAGCATAACTTTTTCGGCAAGTTCTCCACAAAAAGTACTTGTTGGTGGACTCCCAGGGTTACGCTATGAGTTTGTAGGACGCAATCAACAAGGTCGGGTGTATGAGCAACATCTCGGTTATGTCACTTTTAACGGTACTGCGTTGTATGTAATTACCACTGCATTCAACTCACCTTTAGACACAGGTAAGTTTGAAACATTAGAAGACTTTCAGCGTTTTGAACCTCACTTGTCTGTTATTGTGGCGAACCTAAATCTCAAAAAACTATAGTGTAGTTTTCTGGTGGAGACATCTAAATTTTCAGGGCACGGTAACACCGTGCCCTGTTGTTAAGTTAGCTAAATTTCGGCTGAAGCTCGCTCAATTAGGCGACGTGCCAAGGTTTGCGTACCTGTGTGTTCGTAGTAATTTGTCGATACATCTAAAAACGCTGCAAGGTAATCTAACTTGTCACCAGAAAAATCAATAAAACCTTGCAAGTTATTAGCGATTTTTTGAGGTGATAAATCATGTGAAGCAACCAGGTTCCCCATCCAACCTGTAACTGAGTTAAAGCTTTCACCAATGAAGTTCAGTTTACTACCAGAATCTTGACCAGGAATTGTGTCTTTTATGTTTTGAAAAGTTGGGTTTTGTTCTAATTCTTGTGGACTTGTTTGACTAATCCAGGATAAAGCTCTGTCAGCAAAGCCAGAACCTAAAGGGATTAGGCCATCAAAGCAAACCAAGGCAGCCATCCGAATAAACGACTCCCCACTGTATTCTCCCAAAGACGCAACAAAATCTCCAATGCTGTCTCCAGGAATACCGTTAATTTGGCAGAAGGCAACTAACTCCACAACTAATTTCAGGCATAAATCAATGGTTTGTGCTTTTTCCGCTTTGGGAGTAATGCTATTTAAAAAACCTAACAAGGGAATTTTTTCACCAACTTTGTTGGCTAAAACTGCTGTACCAATTGCTCTATCAGTACTATCAACTGTTTGATAGAGCCACATAGCTGTTTGGTATCCTTGTGAACGGTCGTTGTAAAGATAAATTGCTCGTTCACCAATTTGCTGAATGAGGTCTTCGTCAGTTTCTCCAGTAACAGTTTTAATTGTGTTGACAAAGCCAACTACATTTTGCCACTCACCAGGAGCGATAAAATCGAGTGTTCGCAATGCGGAAACAGTTAAGTTATTGGTTGGTAGTTGATCAACCAACTCTTGAATTGGTTTAGTCACAATTAACTCCTTTTTTGGTTACGTGGGTCCAAGTTAACTAGTCAGCATCATCCTTAGTCATGAGTTACAGATGACTAAGGACAAATGACAAAGAACCATTATTTCAAACGAGACAGACCATCAAGGTTAAATTTCTGTATCCAGGCTTCGCGATCGCTTTGTGTGAATGATGGATCTCGGGATTGAACTTTTACCTGATAGCGATCAGCCACTAAAACAGCGGTTCCTGTAGTACCCTGACTAACAGCAGGATAGCCAGCTATGCTCTTAGTACTGGTTTTAAATTTTCCGGCTGGGTTAGATGTCCCTTTGACTCCTTGAGTATCAGAAATTGAAAGCACAGCAAGATCTTTACCGGCTTTTTTCAATTTCGCTTCCGAAAAACCTTTTTTCTCTTGAGTGTAAACACGTTGATACCCGTCCTGCGGATTTGGGAAAAACTTGTTAAATTGACTACCTTGGGTTGCATCCTTAGCAATAGCTTGACCACTTTTTTGCTGACTGCTTTGCTGTTGTGCTTGATCAAAACGACCAGGCGTTTTTGGCGTACAAGCTGTGGTCAATAGTAACAAACATAAAAATAATGTAGCTAGAATTCTACGGGTACGTGGAACAATCATGTTTGCCTCCTCTTGATTTTCTTAGCTAGGAGTGTGGAATCAAGAATGAAAAGATGAGTTTCTTAACTCCTAACTCCTAACTCTTAACCCTTACTCAACTGCGATAAGCTATCACAGCATAAAACGGATCTCCTCCTACTGCCCCTAACCATTGTAAGAAATTGGGCACCGTTGGCCGCTGGATCATTACTTCTGGTGAGGTAAATTTCGGCACAGAGGTGAAGTAACTTTTGACTAATTCAACTCTACTCGTTTCACTGCCATCTCGCCACGCTTGAATCGCCTTTTGGAAAAACATGCGGTTTGAAAAGCTGATTATTGCTATACCACCAGGTTTAAGTATGCGATGAATTTCAGAAAACACAGCTTCTGGATATTGCAAATACTGCACTGAAACACAGTTGAGTACAGCGTCAAAGTCTTGATCTTTAAGTGGTAGCTGCGGGTTTTCGTTGAGATCTTGCACAAAGTAATGATTCAATCGAGGATTACGTGCGAGTTCAAGCTCATTCAAACCATGTCCTTCAACATGATCAAATACCATTTCTTCTGGCAGATGAGAAACCCAACTGCTCATCATATCCAAAATTCGAGTATGGGGTTGGAGGCGATCGCGATACAAAGCTGTGAGATTTTGAATAAAACCTTCATCTACATGAGTGACGAAGCGGGGATATTCGTAAAACAGCTTGTCATCTGTATCATCTAGCTTGGTCCGTTGATTTGGTCTTAGTATCATACACATCTCATCTTTCAAGAAAGCTGGAGTACTCTGGAAGAAAGCAGTTATTACAAATAAAGTTCAAAGTGTAAGGTCGTCCCAAGGCAATTGGCCGTTAGTTACTAATGACAACTAACACGCATACAACAGACAATTAACATAACTATCGTGCTTTACATTCAGTTTGTTTGATTGATTCAGTTAATTTTCTTGCGGAATTAATAGTTTTTCTTTTGTAGTTTATTAGAGCTTAGAGGAATAACTAAGCTATTGACTAAAAAACAGAAATTCTGTATTATTAATAATAATACGTACACTAACTATTTTCCGCTGATGATTCACTTATCAAGTAATTCCATAGACCTAGAGTCTTGGGAACAAGTTCGGGCACCATACAGTGTAGGTTATCGGATCAAGCTGTTGTCACAACTTCTCGCTCGTAAGCTTACTGAGCGCTTAGAGCCTTGGGGCCTAACTCCATTTCATTGGGTAGTTTTGTGTTGTTTGTGGGAAGAAGACGGGTTACCGACCTCTTCTATAGGTGAAAAGCTACAACAGGTAGGAGGCACTTTAACAGGTGTCTTGGATCGCATGGAAGAACGTGGCTTGATTCGTCGAGAGCGCGATTGTCGTGATCGTCGCATCTGGCGTATTTGGTTAACGGATGCGGGTAGGGAACTAGAATCAGTTTTACCTGCGATCGCAGTTGAGCTTCGAGAAGAAGCTATGCAGAATATCTCCTACGCTGATCGTGAAAAGTTTTGCAAAATTCTCAAACAGGTGATTGCTAATCTTTCTTAAAGAGAATCATACTGTTAATTGCTACACTCTCATCAATTGTCACTGTTACCGATTGTCCTAATATCCTAATACAAGATTACTATTGTATTGATATAAAGTTCTAAGCAGTCTGTTTTTAAATTTTATTAAGTACGCTAAATATAATCCTATCAAATAAACGGCTGCTTATCTTTCAACTTCAGCCGAAGGATAAGTAAAAGCTGATAATTGTTAACAATTGACACAAGCAAGGAGAAGACTGTATTTTAATTTGCTTGTTGTACAAGTTGCTCTACGTCGTTCACATCTGTAGGCAATTCAATTGTTAAAACTTTGCTACCTTCTGCTGTAACTAAAACATCATCCTCAATACGAATTCCTCTAACATCAGCAAATAGAGATAAACGTTCCCAGTTAACGACATCTTGATATTTAGAACGCAGATGTGGATTGTTGAAAATTGCAGGAACTTGATAAAAACCGGGCTCAATTGTGACTAACATTCCTGGACGCAAAGGACGATTTAAACGTAGGTAGCCCAAACCAAAGCGATCACTTCTTACTCGTCCCTCTTCATATCCTGCGATATCTCCGAAATCTTCCAGATCATGAACATCTAAACCCACAAGATGACCAACACCATGCGGGAAAAATAGGGCATGAGCATCCATTTCAACCAAATCTTGGGGATTTCCTCGCAATATACCTAAATCTTTTAAACCCACAGCAATATGAGAGCAAGCTAAAAGATGAATATCTTGATACTCTACGCCTGGTCGGATGTTAGCAATGCAAGCATCATGAGCAGCGAGAACAACATTATAAATATCTCTTTGAGTAGATGAGAACTTACCAGAGACAGGCCAAGTACGAGTTACATCAGCAGCCCAACCCCCAGAAGTTTCCGCACCAACATCGGCAAGTAATAGATCACCTGCTAGTAGTGAGTGATGGTATTGCTCATTGTGGAGCACTTCACCATGAACTGTAACAATACTGTTGTAGGAAGTGGTCATATTATGAGCGATGATGACTCGTTCCATAGCTGCGCGAACTTCGGCTTCTATTTTGGCATTCATGGTAAACCTCATACCAGCTTTGTGTGCTTCGACAGTCACAGTCGCTGCTTGACATAATTCGGCTAGTGCATCAGCGTCATGAATGAGGCGTAGAGAAATAATAGCCTTAGCTAATTCCAGGTCAATTCCTTGGGGAGGATTTTGAGGTAAGACCCATCTATTCAAGATTTGTGATTGTCTCGTCCAAGTGGCAGCATCCTGCACTGCAATTGTTGCTGCACCTTCTACGAAGGAATCTAATTCGGCCATTGGTCTAGCAGCATCTGCTCCAATCAGCTGAGCTATTTCCTCAGGTGTTGGCATTTCTCCATGCCAAAGGGCTGCCTCTGGCTTGGGATTATCCATGAAGAGTTCTAATTTGCCAGCCTCCAGAAGAATGGCTGCGTTTGGTAGTGGTAAGCCAGTAAAGTAGAGAAAATGACTACTAGCACGATAGGGGAAAACATTTGCTGGATAGTTACGAGGACTACTACTTCCTGACCAAAGAATTACAGGAAAATTGATCAAGGCAGCTAGTCGTTGCCGTCGGCGGCGCAGAGTATCAATTAGAGTACTAGAAGTTTTTTGTACTAACATGACTAGAAATAAAAAAGGGTAAATTGACAGGCAGTTAAAAGCCAGCAGCAATAAGATAATTTGGTTAACATTAATTAAGATACTCAATATAATTAGTAACTGGGCTGCAGGAATGTCTCCTAAACAGAAACCTAGTGTAGGCAATATCACATCCTGTAATTGGCAAATCGAGCAATTACCAGGTTTGAACCAGCAGGAACAATCTCAACTTCATGACTGCGGCATAACAACAACAAAAGCCTTAATTCAACAAGGGAAAACTCCAGAGGCTAAGCAAGCACTGGCAAATAAATTACACATTCATCTTCAGTATGTCAATAAATGGGTGGCGTTGGCAGATTTAGCTCGCATACCTAGTGTAGGCACTCAGTATTGTGGATTACTGCTGCATGCAGGTGTTGGTTCTGTTGCACAACTAGCAACCATCCCTCCCCACAGATTGCACCAACAAGTTTTACGGCTGTTAGTAGCAACAATGCAGCGGCGAGATTTATGCCCTTCTATTGAGCAGGTGCAACAGTGGCATAAACAAGCAAAAATGTTATTAGTTGTTGGCTGGTAGTTATTAGTTAATTGACTAATCAATAACCAGCGTTACCAGTTTAATCTTTAGCTAGCACCCCATTGAGGAAAATATCAGCTAGTCCTTCCGCCATTTGTTGCATTTGTTGAGGAGATGCATCAGGTTCCATGAGAGTGTTGTTAGAAAATCCCGCGATCGCGAACATTCCCAAGAACACTTTGGCAACGAGTTTTGCATCCATCTGGCGATAGACTCCTTTGTCCATTGCTGTTTGAAAGAAAGCTTCGGCGACATCAGTCATTTTGACAATGACTTCTGATTGAATGCGATCGCGTAAGTCTGGGTGAAACTGCGCCTCCATAAAACAAACCCGCATCATATCGGCATTTTTGAGCATATTCCACATACGGCGACGCATCACCTGGGCAACAGCCTTATAGCTGCCCATTTCACTTAATTCTGTCAGTAAATCTGTAAGAATTTCTACCCATCCTTGAGTCGCTACTTCAACCAAAATAGCTTTTTTATTGGGAAAATGACGAAACAGAGTACCTTCAGCTACACCTGCAGCTTGTGCTAGGTCACGGGTTGTTGTGCCATCAAATCCCTGCGAGGCAAATAACCGCTGTGCTGCCTGTAAAATACGTACACGGGTTTGTGCTTCAGAGGGGGGTGAAGAATTAAAAACTTTCATGACAGTTGTAAGTAATATTTCCGCAATGGAATTTGTAGCATTATTGTCTAATGTTAAGTACAACAACCAGCGAAAGCTTAACACAAGATTAATGCTGCTCATCCAATATATCTAGAAATCAACGTAGAAGTTGACTGAGAAGAATTGGACTTTGAGAATCTGGTCTTGCGTGCAGGAATCATAATCTTTCCCAGGACAAGAGAGGCTGAATGCTTCGCGTTACCTTAATTGAACACTCTTCAGCTATATTCAAAGGTTAAACTTCGTGTAGTTTTTGAAAAAATTTAACAACATTGCTAAGTTTAGGTATAAATTATGTTTGTAAGATCTTTGTAGCCAAAGCCCAAATCCTTGTAGAGACGTAGCAATGCTACGTCTCTACACACCTGTGAATTGCACATTCATACTTTGATTCAGCAAGGCCAATTTAACAACCGATTATCTAATCTTTACAGACTGACTCTTTGCAAAGAGCCTAATGGAAGCCTTAGATAACTCCACTGCAGCATCTGCAATCCCTGAACTCAAGTAGAGTGAAGCAGATAGTCTAACTCAGCAACTAACCACTGTTGAAACATATTGTTGAGAATTTCTTCGTACCTTTGAGAGGTTAGTTCTGCTGGAATCAAATCTTCTACTTTAAAAAGATGATAGCCTTGCTCAGTTTTAATTGGACCAATTAACTGTTTAGGCTTTGTATTAAAGACGATAGCAGCTATATCTGGTTGCATAGACCAACGATAAACTGTGCCTTCATAACCACATTTATATCTGCGGTTATTGTTTATATCATAATGGTAAGCTGCATCAGCAAAACTGATCTCACCTTCTTCAATTTGATAGTACAGTTCTTGAGCCAGTTTTTCTGTAGAAACAATGATTTGATAGAGGATGGCTTGCTCAAATCCTAAACGATTTTCCATAAAAAACCTTTTAACTTCTTCACCAAATAGTGCTTCAGCTAATTTTTTGGCTAAAAGGTAGTTATAAATCCCTATTTCCCAATCGTCAGGACTCACTAATAGATCAGATAACCATGCCAGTGTATCCGTAGCCTTTTCCAAACGCTTTTCACGACGCTGGCGATCTGCCTCAGTCTGAATTTCTTCAGAGGTGACAATGATTGCTTTTTCCTTAGCTACATGAGCTATAATTTTTTGATATAAAATTTGTTGGTATACTTCCTTTAAGCTCATTTTGCTTTTCAAGAAGTTGACAATTTCTTCTGGCTCAATAGCAATTTTAGAAAGGTTACTCATTCCTCTTCTCCTTTGTTTTTTATGAGCCAGTACAATTGACAAATTTTGTAGAGACATTGCAAGCAACGTCTCTACACCTAATGATGAGATTCACAAGATTTTGAGAGTTTGTAAAGACATAGCCATAGAAAGATATCATCTACATCATTGTTATGAAGCAAATATTATGACACTACCTGCAATCAAGGATGTAGAGCTATGTATTTTATATTAAGTTTATAGCTAAACAAAGAAAAATAAATTGTAGAATACACGCAAAAATATTAAGTTTTTCAAGTATTTTATTTTTATCTAAATAAGATACAAATAAGTAACAAAAAATGGAAGCCATTCAATTTCGTAGCTTCCACTAGTTATTTAATGTTTTGTCAGTTGATAAAGTAGCTATAATCCTAAGTGGGAGGAATAGGACAGCTAAAAAAGAAGCGAAAGAGCTATAAGTTCTACCAGCTATGACAATAGTTTAACTGTCACTTTTTCAATTTTTAGAAAAAACTGAACCACCAGAAATGACTTTTAAACGTTTCGTCTTAGTGTAAGAGCTACATACTCCATTTAATAACGACTGATTATGCAATCAGATTAACTCATGTTGATGCTATAAAGAATTAAACATTTTCTCCTTCGAGCTTAATTATCAATGACCTTAAATTCTATATATATATTATTAGAAATTACTTTTCAAAGGTTGCCATCTTGGCCAAATGACTGTATTTCTTAGCATAAAAATTGATAAATTAATAGGCTGACTTGTTATAATCTCGATTGTGAGGGTTGTTCCTAGTCATTTATCAAGATTATAAAAAATGACCAGGAACTAAGTTTAAGCCCTCATATTTATTCATGAGAAGATTCAGAATCCCATTTTTTGGTTAATCAAGTAGTTTCACAGAATCTTAAAGAATAATCTTGAGCGCTTTCCGGCTTGGCTTCAGAATGAATTGATTGATACTCACGAACTTGTGCTGCTAGCCATGGCTCCACATGACCACCACGAATTTCTGTTTTTTGCTGACCAACTACTTCAAGATATGCTAAATCTTTGATTTTACTTAAGCAGCCTGATTTAACATTTTCATTAGAGCGTGTTTCTGATGGAAGTTTAGCAATTTTCAGGCTTTCATTTTGTTGCTTACTAGCTCTATTAACTTGGGAATTTTCCTTAAGTAATCTATTATAAGTGCGGTAAGGAATATAATGCAAAGGATTATAGCCAGCAAACCGCAGCATTAAAACGCAAGCCCAGGAATACTTACCTGCGAGAATTGCCTCAACAACTCGATCAAATTGTTCTGGATGAATTTGCTTATCTAAGTTACTACTATTACTAGACATATTTTGATTCATGATCTTCTGATTGAGAGCGTTTGTTGTTTTGTAGGAAGTCAAACAGTCCATAGGTTCCTTTGGTTATTTGTGGTTCTACTGATGTTGATAACTTGCTTTCATGCTAGGCATCACTTTACCTTCAAATCTAAAACTCACTATAGTGTTATCTGTGAGTATTAAATCTGTTTAATTGATGAAAGTAATATATCTGCAATACGGCTTTTGTGAATGACTTTGGCAGTGGCTATCTGACCAACTTTAATTGTAAAACCTTGCTTATTTTCTGTTAAAGAATCACTATCTATAGTTACTACAAGTTGATCGATCAACTTTGATTTTTTATCGACATTATTATCCGATGAAATAGATATGACTTTCCCAGAAATTAAGTTTTTGTTCAGGTTTGGAGCTTCATCAAGTTGGATGTCTACTTTGTCTTCTTTTTTGATAAAAGCTGATACTTGATGAGGTACAGTAGCCAGCAAAACTAGAGATTTATCCTGAGATTCTATTTCATCTGTAGTTTGCTCAGGTTGAATAGCTTCTCTAAGATGATTGCTATTAATGGAGGATACAATGCTTGAATTTGGTCGGTGAAGTTTATGAAGCTCTCCGATTGATACAAATTTTCCTTGGAGGTGACTAACTTGTTCAATCTTTCCTGTCCATGCCCAAACAACCACAGTGCCAAAAAAAGCTATGCTTCCTAATAAAACAAGATAGGGAAGAATTGAGGGTGGCTGGTGTAATAACGCTTGCAAGGATGTAGACCAATTGTCTGTATTCTGTGCTTTATTAGGGGTTTTGAGTGTGACAATATTGGTCTTGGGAGGGATTTCTGATAGGATTGTTGAGGATGAAGCTACACTCCCTCCGTAGATGAATGCTGTCTCAGGTGATAGATGGAGGTTGATCTGTGAGCTATCCGAACTATGAGATTGGTTTGAGGTAGATTGGCTTGAGGTTTCGATTGCCTTTGACCTGATAATTCTGTACATGAGCTGACCTGTGATCAGAAACCTTACTTTTTATTCAAGTCTTTTTGCTGCTAAGCCGGAATTGTTTTAATTAACTGTGGGCTTGTGCAGCCAGCCTATGAAGAAGCAATGACTAACAGCTCAAAAGCAGTAATAGTAACGCCTAGACTAGCTCGCTTGGGAATAGAAGACGTTGATTCAAGGAAATTAACCATTCTCAGGGAAGCCTTTGGGGTAAAACCTTTGGTCACGTTGCATAAACACAGTTCCCTGCAGAGGGAAACCCTCTTGCAACGCTGAATCATCTTCTTACAGGCGTCTACGCAAGTTTTCTCAGGATACTGCTGCTAGTGACTTCAAAGGCTGTAGCTTTGATGCATGCTATGCCGTAGGCATAAATTCAACTTTTGTCATGTCATCGGACTGCCATGAAAAAGGCATCACTTGGCTTTTGGTAGATGCAGTTTTATCCTCTTCTATTCTCGCTAACTCCTCATTTAATGTCTTTTCCCTGGTAACTTGAATATATTTGTTTGATACCAAGAGATTAGGAGCTGTTGAGTAGAATCGCATACTTTGTAGGATGTTCAAGAAAAACTTTTCATCCTTATGCGTTAGGAGTGTTATTCGTATTTATACTATCTATTTTCATCGATGTCATCTCCAAATCCGGTCGTTTTTTGATTAAATTCATTAAACTGTTCCTCTGTTTACTTAAGTGTTGTCTCACCATACCTTCTATTCCTTACTTGTTATTTTTTGAGGGGTGATACCCCTCACCCATAAGTCATACAAGGCTTTTATTATTCTTGGCTTTCTAGCCTGTTTCGCTCTTAAATTAACTTTTGAATACTCTATAAATATAGCATTCTAAGTAGTAATTAGACAACATTTTTAAATCACTAAGTTTGAGCTTTTTTTAACAAATCCATCAAAAGTGTCTAGCTGCACTATCTTGTAAAAAACCTTACAAATCAAAGGTTTATATCTTTTTAAATGAAAAAATAAAACAAAAATATTGCTAATCATGCATATTTTAAATTTGACAATTATTGAAGGGTAACTGTTGACTTTAATGATTTGTGATATAATATTTTTGCTTCTACAAAAAAATTGCAAAAAAGTTCATAAAAAACATATTATAGATTTTTTAATTTAAAAAAGTAGCCAGTTATATCAGTAGAGATTTCTCTAATTCAGTGATTGATAAAAGTAAATATGTAAAGGATATTGCTTAAATATTTCAAAAAACGTTTGTATTTACCTAGGAATATAACTAAACTTATACAAGTGATTACAAAATATCTATGATTGCTGTTGGGCTAAATAGTAATAAAAGCCTTTAACTGCTATTAATTGATGATGAGTGCCTTGTTCAGCAACAATACCTCGATCTAGCACAACGATGTAGTCGGCATTACGAATGGTTGCAAGACGATGAGTAACAATAAAGATGGTGGGAGCTACATCAGAAGTAGTAAAGCTAACTCCGCGCCAGCGTGCTAAATTTTGTTGAAATCGATGCTCAGACTCAGCATCTAGAGAACTAGTAGCTTCATCTAAAATCAAAATTCGTGGGTTACTAAGAAGTGCACGAGCGATCGCAATTCTTTGCCGTTGTCCACCTGAAAGCATCATTCCCTTTTCACCAACCTGAGTGTTGTACCCAAAAGGCAACGCTTGAATAAAGTCGTGTGCTTCTGCAAGCTTGGCAGCAGCAATTGCATGCTCTAAAGAATACTCTGACCTATACAGTGTAATATTCTCTAAAACAGTGCCCGAAAACAGGAAACAGTCTTGAGGTACGACGCCCAATTGACTGCGTAAAGATTGAGGAGAAACACGAGCAATATCATATCCATCAATCAAAATGCGCCCAGTTTGAGGACGGTATAAACCAGTCAGCAAATTCATTAAAGTCGTTTTACCTGAACCACTAGAACCGACAATACCAATGGTCTGGCCAGCTTTTACCACAAAGGATATGTTTTGCAGTGTATTGCGTTCTTCATCTGGATTGTAATGGAAACAGACATTCTCAAACTGCACGTTACCCTGAATCGGAGGTAAAGTCAGTAGGGGCTTGTTTGGATTCTCTTCGGGTTGAGCAGTTAAGACATCATTAAGTCGCTCCATAGAAATCTGAACTTCTTGAAACTCATCCCACAGTCCAACCAATGACAAAACTGGATTGAGGACATTGGCAATGAGGAGATTAAAAGCTACAAACTGACCGATTGGTATTTCTCCACGAATGACCAGAGTCGCTCCGTACCATAAAACAATCGTGGTTCCAATGTGATTAATTAAATTACTGACGAGTTGTAAGTTGTTGACCAACTTCTGACCTCGGAATCGAGCCTTCACCATTTTTGTGAACCGCTCTTCCCAACGCCAACGTATTCCGGTCTCAACAGCAGACGTTTTTAGTGTGGCAATGCCTGTCAACATTTCTACCATTGAGGCATTTTGCACAGCTGATTCCTTTGAGATTTCTCGTGACACTCTTTTAAGGAGTGAACTCGTTCCTACAGTTAAAATGACGATGGGTATAAGAAAACCTAGCACCAGAAAAGTGAGACGCAGGTTATAAAAAGCCATCAATCCCAGATAGACAAAAGCCATCAGCGAATCTAACGTAGCACTGACTGCTTTACGAGTCAGAAACTGTTGAACTTTTCGGTTTTCTTGAACGCGGGTAATGATGTCTCCCACGTGACGGGATCTAAAAAACTGTAATGGTAACCGCAACGTATGGCTCATAAAACTGCCAATTAGTGCTACTTCCAAGCGGTTAGAAAAATAGTCGAGCAAGTATTGACGCACTGCTGACAAGGCAATACGCCAAATACCAAACATCAGAAAGCCAACAGCGAAGATATTCAAAGTCCCTAGACTTTTATGTGGTATCACTTGGTCGAGAACCACTTGGCTTAGTAAAGGAGTCGCCAACCCAAAAACTGGTAGCAGTACTGAGGCGAGAATGATTTGCCCTAATGGATGATGGTGATGCCAAAAAATATGCCAAAGATATTTCAAGGAAATTTTTTCACTTTTGAGAGTGTTTAGGCGTTCCGTGGGAGATACTAACAAGGCGTATCCTGTCCAACTAGCTTCAAACTCCTGACGAGACAGTGATTGCTTGCCTATAGCCGGATCAGACATTAACACGCGATCTCCTTTGACTTTCCACACAACTACATAGTGAGTTCCTTCCCAGTGAGCAATCCAAGGGTTAATTTGCGACTCCATTTTGCTTAAGGTTGCCCGTACAGGTAGCGCCTGATATCCTAAAGTTTTAGCTGCACCAGCCAAAGCCTGAAGAGATGCACCGCCACGATCTGTACGTGCTAAGTTACGCAGGGTATTGAGGCTGAAGCGTTTACCCCAGTACAGGCTAATCATCGCCATACAAGTCGCTCCACAATCTGATGAACTTTGTTGTTGTATGAAGGGTATTCGACGTAACAAAGCTGTTGACCAAAATTGCTCCAGTTGAGGAAGGTCTGTTTCTGCAATTTTTGCAACCGTTTTTGGATTTTCTGATTGGGGAAGTTGAGGAAGTTGAGGAAGTCGAGGAGGCTGTTTGTTGTTTTGCTCCCTCTGCTCTGGCTGAGATTCAGCAGAGTCTAATAGTTCAGGTGCGATCGCACCTGCCAACTCCCAATATTTGATTGGCAGATGGTAAACGACAAGTTCAGTTTGAGCATTCCAAGCAGGTAGAGTTACATCAGGATATCCCCAACTACCTCCTATGTGTGGTGGTTGAGCGTCTGTTGTTGAAATGCAAATTGTTCCACTTACAAGCCAATAGCGACCTTCATGGGGGGGTGTTGCTTCCACCAAGGATGAACCAGCACTGATTTTAGTTTTTACCAAGTAGGGTAATAAGTGTTGCAGAGTAGAACCCTTGTGTAAGCGTAACTCAGTGATCGTCTTGAAAAATATGAGTGTTTGTTGCTCATAGGTCATCCTATGTAAGTAATCTTTTAACTGGGGTATTTGCTGCAGCCACGGCTTTAAATCAGAAATACGAATTTGAGCAACACAACCCTCACTAGCAGCGATCACCTGGTAGGGTAAAGGATGATTGCAAAATAAATGATCTGCTCCAAAAGTGTGATGCACTACAAGCAATTGAGTTGACACTGATCGCCCGAGTGTTGCATCAAACCCTAGCAGTCGTACTCGACCTTGACAAATAAAATAAAGAAAATAGTTATCTATTTCTTGAGAGTTATCTGGATGGTAGTTGGTCAGATTGTCACCCAGTTGAAACTCACGAACAACACAAATTTTGCTAAAGTCTGATACTAGGTTTATATCTGCTGCCACTAGTCTCAAAAGGTTGAGGCTAGCTACTTCTGCGGTGGGAGACTGCGGATTTCTAATATGATCACTTACTCCCTGAACTCTTAACAAAGAGAATGAGTTCATTGTTTAATCTTGATGTTGAAGCGTATAGTTGCAGTATAAAAGCTGATTTTAAGGAACTTGGTACAAACACAAGGGAAATGAGTCATTAGTTATGAGAACAAAGGATAAATGACAAAGTTATGTTCATCTATACTTCACTTCTCTGTTACTTATTAACTGTTTCATTTAATGAATGACAAAAACCTGAAAATATCATAGTTTCAACAATATTTTTTTTATAAAGTTTTGATATCTATCTGTATTTTTCTGATACAGTTTCAGACAATTCAAATTCTGATCGGGCAAATTGTTAATGGTAAACATAAGCTTTGTCATGTTTAATTTACTGATGGATAAAGCTACTGATATGAGAATTTTGCAAAAAAGAAGCTCCTAGCTCTGAGTCTTGTCAACTCAGAACTTTTGGATATTTTGTATAATTCGAACTTAAATTTTGTTTAGCTCAATTGCTTCAGTCTCTTAAAACGGTTCAGAGAAACTTATTATATGTCAGTTCAACCAGACTAAAGCAATAGGGCGCACAGCCCCTAGTGATTACAGCACTAGGGTACATCACCCCCCAATTAGGGGAGCAGGGGAGCAGAGGGACAAGGGAGACAAGGAGGACAAGGAAGATTAGGGAGAGAATACTGATAACTAACTCCCCATTCCCCACTCCCTATAAAGTTAAATTTTCACGGATTTAACAAGATCACCAAATAAATTCCCCAAACTGCCATTGCTCGTAGGTAAGTGCAGGCGCGGAAAGTGCCAGATGTGGTAATGGCTTCAGGTGTGCGGAATTGTAGACCGTTGTCATAAATTTGCTGTACCACAGCTTGTGTCAACCGAAATCCTTCATCCTTCATTCCCATCTGCACAAGAAAAGCTGCTATTCCAAAATTTATCCCTGTCCAAACTTCCAAAGGATGAGTAGCTTTGGGGTTTTCTGGTGAACCATCAGGACGAAGACCATTGGCTGCGCCAAACTTACCATTGTGAAATTTCAGGAAGCAAACATCGTAAATAGTTTGTAGAGCTGAAAAAGTACATTCTTGTGGTACTATATACGGCAATTTTAATAGGCTTGCATAAAATTGTCCACATAATTGGTCTGCCATCACCACATCAGACCCACTTTCACTGTCAAGCCTGTAGTATTGCCCATTCCAAAGTTTTTGTTGATAAACAGGGCGAGATTCTTCCAGCCAAGTTTGATAAATAGATTTTTGAGATTCCAATGTGTGAAGATCGTTCTGCGTGCTTGTTGAGTCTATGTGGATTATTAAAATATCGCAAATAGCGATCGCCGCCTCCAGCGCTGCCAACCACAATCCCCCACAGTAGGCACTCACGCCTTGCAATCGCCAATCATCAAAAGTTTGATCAGGTGCACCGGAATTTTCCGGAATTCCATCGCCATCTTTGTCAAATGTTTTTAGGTAATTGAGAGTTTGGACAATAGCATGCCAACATTCTGCAAGGAATTCTACATCCGAGGAGCCGGTGAGCAAAAAGTCTCGATATACCAGCAACACAAAGTCACAACCTAAGTCTTTCCACAAATTGCAATCCTGATAGCTGGTGTAGTTGGTTTTTTCCCAAACGTGTTCGTTGGGTGCACCCAAATCATGAGGTGTTGCACCTGCCACTTTCCGGACAGCAATCGGACTTTGGACGCCCTGAGTATAGTAGTAGCCAATCACACGGGGAGTATCGTCACTTGTAGGTATTGCTCGAGCAAAGGCACGGATGACTGACTTTTCCAGTTCTGGAAAGAGCATCAATAAAGCAAAAGAACCATATAGCCGCACGTCTATGCTTTCATACCAACGGTAATCTAAGCACTCTAGTACAGCAAACTGACCAATCGGGTCGCGTTCTGAGGCAGCACTCCAGAGTGTACCACCGGAGGTAAGGTCGTATAGCTCATTAAACAGAGCCATTTTGAACCAGTTGGGCAAGTCTTGGCGATCTAGAATAGGTTGTTGCCAAGATTGAATTTGAGAAAGCCACGTTTGGTACTCTGCAAGAGCTGTGGATGCTATCGCCCAAGCATTCTTGCCATGACAACCAAAAAAATCTGTATATCTACGATAATAATTAACCCCGGCAGCAAATTCTGTGAGCGGGAAATCCCAACTCAGGACAAAGGGAACTTGTAGCGTTTCTCCTGGAGAGAGGGTGAAACGGAGGGCGATCGCTGCGCCTATTTGTTTCTCACCTGTCGTTGGGGTTTCATCTATATAGTTGGGTAAAGAGCCATCTTTCCCAAAGCTTTCCCAGATCTCTGCACCTGTGTCATTTGGGTTCCAACAAGTATGATAGAAGACTTCTAGCTGAGGAATTTTTTTGGTAGCAATGCACCATTGTCCTTCGCCTTCTTGCACTGGCTCTAAGTTACCAACACGACCCAAAACACAACCAATATATTCAGAATCTTGAACGAGCTGATTAAAATTACCTTGACTTTCTCCCAAGCGCGGTTGGTACTCATAAACTGGACTACCATCATCTCGCACCTGTACTTGAGGAGATTTTACAGCATTGGTAAACCAGCCTACCATATTCTGCCAGGTCAGCATGATGCTGAGCGTCAAGGGAGCATTCGTTGGATTATGAGAGGTCCAGAGAAATATTGCTACGGGGTAACTCGTTTGTTGGTAATTGTCAGCCCAAATAGGGGAGAACTGCTCACAGGTGACTTGTGCTTGAAACACCCCTTCGTAGACAAACCAACTGCGTGGGTATAGAGCATGATACGTTCCGGTTGCTCTTGCTTCCTCACTTGCTGGATACCACTCCCAAGCAGCAAGACTCCCATCTCTTGGGGTTTGTGTACACAGAGCGTAAGTTTGTGATGATGTACCATCTGACTCAAACACACTGAATTGACAAGCTGGAATACTTTTAAAGGTGTGTTCGCCACCATCAATGTGCCAGAGGTTAAAATCCCCCCTTGAAGAACGACCAATACAACCAGCACCAAAGCCCCCTAAAGGCATGCCATGCCAGGGACCATCATCAATATTGCTAGCATAGCGGACAGTATAGGGTTTATCCCAGCCTAGACCGATGGGACGACTCCAAGTACAGGGAGGTATTTTTAGGTACGAGTGTTGTTTAATCATCCCCTGATTGTAAGACAAGGATACAGTTATATGTCATTCGTGAGTATGGATGACCCAGGTTCCAAAAAATCAGGTTTCTTGTACTTGAGATTTTTGCAACTTAATCTTCAGCTGAGCGATCCTTAGTATATGTCTCAGGTTTTGGACCAGTGCCACGAACATTCATAACTTTTTTTAGCATATCGAACCAAAATGGAGCACCCATAGAAATAGCAATACCACTGATAATCCAACCCAGTAGCATTCTCAAACCCTCATAGATTATTCGTAACACTTCTTGAAATCTTACTTTTTTAGCACTCTTCATCAACTGACTCAACTCATACTCTTGTTGAGACAGGTTCCCATCATCCCAACCAAGAGGTAGAGACACATCATCTAAATCTTTATAAAATTGTCTCCTGACTGCTGGATTATTAAAGTTCTGTTGTTGACTGACATTTTGTGTAATCACATTACGAACTGCTGAATCTCTCGAAAGTCTACTAATAACGTGAAATGTATCAGTGTTAGTTAATATAGCGATCGCCAACCCAATTAAAAGCGCTACACCTTTAGCATTACGTTTATAAACACCACTAGCTCGTTCCATGGAACGATCAAACCATGTTTCCACTTCTTCTCTAAATTGATTCAGTTCTTCATCTATTACCTTTGCTTTGGTCTTAATTTTAGAACGCTTTGCTAATACAGCAAGGCTAGTAATGACAGAATCAGGTAAATGCTTTGGTAAACTATTAATGATTGTTTGAAATTCATTATCATCAATATTTCCATAAATACGCCTTAATTCCTCGTTATCTTCACTTTGTAGATCTTGATATGATTGTTTTTGTGAATTAGGAATTAATTTTTGGAGTTCATTATAAGATGCTAATATTGTATTTAGGCTGACTTGAGATTCTCCGCTTACTTTTCTCGCTCTTTGAATTAATTCTGGAAGTTTTAGTGTCTGAAGTAAGGTGGTTGCAAAAGTTTCTGAAGGAATATAAGACGCAGCACTATTTCTCTGATCAAGAATTTTCTTAGGAAATAAATGTTTGCTAATTTCTCTGAAGCGAGTTTCCCATCTTCCTATATTTGCTTCATAGTTAAGGGTATTAATTAAGGGGTCATTGTATAATTCCTCTACTAGTTTTTTGGCTTTCCACAAGTCATTTCTGTCAAGTTGAGTTGGGTTCGCTTCACTACCGCCAGATAAAAGTGTTTCGATAGATCTTGTTAAATGTTTAGCTCTCCATTGCAAAAGTGTGGAAAGCAATTCCTGTAATTCAGAGGCAATTAAGCTCAAAGTTAAATATACAAAAATTAATCCTGTAGCAATATCGACAACTAAAGGTAAGTTCATTATTTTCTCTTCTCTAAGTTAGATAATTGAAGGGTAAGGGCACAGCTACACAATGCCCCTTCACGCCAATTTAATTTCTACTGACTATACCTTTGCCACTATTTCAAATCCAGTAACCCTTCTTCTTTTAACTTCGGGTTGAAGCGAATTTGCATTTGTAAGCCCCGCACTTCTAACACTCCTAAAATTTCTGCCTCTACTCGTCGTGCTACGTTTTTGATGATTTTGATTCGTGCTATTTCATCATGGATGGGATTTTCATAATTCGCCTGTTCTTCTGGTTTCATGACTGCTTTAGCATCAATAGGCTGCGTCCATTTATCTTTATTGTCTCCATTTCCTAGAGGGATACTACCATTCTCTGCAATCCAAGCCCGCTCAATGTTTTCTAAAACCGTGCGACTTGGACGTTCAATGGTCTTAACTTTAACCCAGTAACAACTTTGGGGCTGACGAACTAAATGCTGCTTTAAGCTAAGGTAAACATCACGGGAGTATCCCACAAATTGCAGAATTTGTTCTCTATTAAAAATTGCGTATACTCCTATCTTGCCTTGAAGTTGTTCTGGTAGTTGACCACTTTCATTAATGTAAGGAATGTATTCTAAACCTGATAGAGAAGGAATGTCAGTTTCAATTGTCATAAATTAAGTTTTCAAAAATGAGCATTTATACTTGAAATCTATACAAACAATTCTTATTTATATAGATTTCATACATGTAGCGTTTATTTTCATCATTCTACTTAAGTGCATTCTCAAAACTTCACAAATATAGCCTGCATAAGCAGGCTATCAGAAAAAGTTGCTAAAAAATGGCTACATTAACATTACACTATAAGATTGTGCAGATCTTGTCAGCAAGAAAAAAGAGTTTTTTATGATTCTTAATTATTCAGCTTGGCTCTCTATTGCTTTTAATGATTTTGGTGAGTAAATTTGTCAGAGGTATGCAAGAGATGAGTAATGCTCATACCTTGCTACCGTGACACTGGTTCGAAATAGTTAGGGGAAGCGTCCCAATGATCTCATACTCATCTCATCACTGTTTTTTCAGAAGCTTCTTACTGAGTTAACTAAATTGTGCTCTGACGCTTTTACATCAGCATGTATCGATAAAGGAAGCAATTGCAGATTGTTCTGTATTACCTGCATCTGCAACATTACCTCTCTAAATTGATGTTGTAACTCTTCAAACTCAGATTGTGTGATTACTGTTTTATTAATTTTATTTGTTGTCTCAACAGTTGCATCCGTAGCATTCGAATTCAGTTGAATGTAACCAAGAAAAGATTCACCAGACGATCCATCATCTAAAAACTTGTCTAATCCAAAAACTTGAAATCGAGATTCGGATATTTTAAATTCTTCAAGGGTTTTATCCTTTTCCTTTAAATCTTTTTCTAAAATTGATAATTGCTGTTCAAATTTTGTAGCTTTTCGAGAAGAATTTCTCCATCCATAAACAGCAATAGCAGATATCCCACTTCCCAAACTCAAAGCAGTTGCAATAACTATATAAGGAGTGGAAATATCTCTAAGCTTACCAGAGAAAAGAGATTCATTCTGTAATTTGATACTAACTTGCTTATCTCCACATACAACTAAAGGAATTGTCATCATCGAAAAAACAGCAATAGAGGTAATAACAGGAGTGATCAAAAACTTTGCAGCCGTAGATAATGACATTTTAAATAAACCCTGATTTAATACCATAAATCAAAAAAATATCGTTTGTTAGATGATGTAAAAATGAGTATTTTGATCGATTTACGTCTAATTTATGATTTACTTCCTTGATTTGCAAGATTAAAATATTAAACAAACAGAGATCATGATTAAAGTTTCTGTAAAAGAGTTAATAAATAAAATTTACATAACTAAGTAGCTCGCCAAAAATAGGGAGTTAGGAGTTAAAAGTTATCCTCCTCGTCCCCCTTGTCCTCCTCGTCCCCCTTGTCCCCCTTGTCCCCCTCGTCCTCCTTGTCCCCCTTGTCCCCCTTGTCCTCCTCGTCCCCCTTGTCTCCCTCTT
>JAJPJF010000368.1 GCA_021324415.1 Nostocales cyanobacterium Centralia_MAG_434 | reverse complement strand
ACTGCACAGTGTTCTTATCATAAGTACCTATGCTGTTGTCGCCACTAAATCTACACTGATAATATAAAATTTCTATATTTTTTAACTTGTACTGTTCACCCCAACCTATAGACTGGATATATTCACCAAAAAAGTTAAGTCCGCATAAGAAACCTTTCTGAAGAAAAAAGATACTCCACTGTTGGATCATTTCTCTGTCGAGAGAACTGATCACTTGGTTCACAATGTACTTCAGCATTTTGGATAACTTTAGCTGCTGCAGTTCCTGAAGATACAAGTTTCTAAATCTGTGGTGAATTTGCTTCTCTTTTATATAAGCAAGAATCCCAATATTAAATCCGACTTCAAATAATCGACCAAATTCTTCTGCTATTTTAGATGTCATATCATATTATTAATTCAGAATTATGGGAAAAGCAATTTAAGCTGCAAGTTTAATACTTTCTTAACTTCAGTTAAAAATGCTAATAAGTTAAATTCGCCTTTTCCTCTCATATGGTTCAATAAGGACAATGCACCGACTGATTTTTCTCCAATGAGATTTTCATAAGGATCTAGTTTTAAATTAATTTGTTTAGATTTTTCGTACCTTGAAAAGTGAAACAAGGTCAAATACTGCAATATGTCATTTTTTAATCCACCCTTAAAAATCAAACCTTTGTAGATATCTTTATCATCAATAATTCCTTCATATACTCTTAATAATGTAGCATAGGAAATCACTCCATTGTAGTGGCGTTCTTCTTTCTTTCCTACTATATTTCCATTAAATAAGTTAAAAAACACGACAGATTTTTGGCTAGGATCATCTACAAGATTTGTTAACTCTGCTGTATCTTGTATATATAAAGAATCAAAGCCGAGCTTATGAAGATTAATTGCATAGTATTTATCAAAGTATATGGGATAAATTTTAATATCACTATGTCGTGTTTTAAAAGCCTTAAGAATCTCTTTCGACATGAAGAATAATCCATCATCTTCAGTTTGAGTCATGTGTAAAGTACTCGAATAAGGAGCCTTGGCAATGTAGACAAAGTGTCGATATCCCATTCCATAAAGTTTTGAAACTTCATCAATGACAACATCGGGGTTTTTGAACATTTGCTGGCGTTCATAGTTATCGGTAAATGTTTTCAGCAGTTGTACTATAACAGCATCATTATGGTATCGTAATTCTAAGATTTCTCCCATCAAATTGGATTGTTTTTGTGTACTATTCCAGCCTCTATCACATTCCCGACTGGATATGATAATCATGACTAGTTTAGTGACTAATTGAGGACAATCTAGTGTATTAGGAAAAGTGAATTTTTTCGGAAGAACAGAGTACAAAGAACTCAAAAAATTAGGAATTTTAAACTTACCTTTAGTTGACAAATCTCTAATATCAATTCCTTGAGGATTAGTAAGATACTCCTCATTCAATAAATGAGATAGTACATTTGATAAAGAGACAATAAACTTTTCTATTGGTGCATCATCTTCTTTAGTATGTAAATGCAGTCGTAAAATTGGAATAAATAACCGCTTTTGCTGATGTAACAATACTTTGAGACAAATGTAGGTAAGTAGAGCAAAGGTAAACTGATAAACAAAAGCCTGTTGAGATTCTGTCCTATTCTCCTCTAGTTTGTAAGGAAATAATACTAACTTGCGTTGCTTAAAATTTTCATTATAAATTTTCTGACATGTTTGATTCTGAAAAGGTAAAAATAGCAGAGGTAAGACATTTATATCAGTGAAGTTATCGTATTCCATACAAAAACTTTGTCTTTCATCAGTAGCAGCGTAGTGAATATCACTGATACTAATCTTTGCAGGAAGACTATACAGAGCATTTACTTTTGCATTCGCTTCGCCAATAGATATATACTTGAGTACTTCTTTAGGATTACCTTTTAAAACAGGCTTAAAAAATGTGTTGTGCTGTAAGATATTATTAATTTCCTGCTCTAGGATGCCTTTGTTAACCGAAATATGTAAAGGATAGTCTCTAGTAGAGAACTTTGTTGTACTCTTAATAACTTTTAAAAGTACTTCTTTAACTGTTTTTATTTTAGAGTAGGTATTAAATTTATCAAAACCCTTGAGCATATTCCGAAAAAGATTTTGTTTTGCTGCATCATCATCGCTTTTCAGAATTGGCATAGCTTTTTGATTGAATCCCATAATCGGGTTGTAAGTCAATTCTGAGTTTTGGCTAGAAGCGTCCGGACGATAAGCAAACAAAATATAGTATAAAAAAACTATTTTTAAAATCTTTTTGGTAAACGTTTCTTTCTTAAAAGGATCTGTCAATTCTGCTTTGTGTTGTTCACTATCTGGATTAAGCAGATTTAGATAATGTTCAAATACCGTTTTACCACCATCAGTCTGGACTCTACCATCAAACTTAAGTTTAAGTCCAAAAACAAATTGGATTTCTCCTTGAATTTCATTTTTAGTTTCTCCCAAGTAACCTTCTACTTTAGGTATAATGGGTAGCATATCAAATGCTTCTCCACGGGAAAAAATATCTCTTAAGTTTAATGAGTGACCAGCATAGGTTACTAAATAATCGCCATCAGCCTTATTAACATCGTTAATATATTCTTCTATGAGTCGTAAACGTCTAATCATGTCTTGTAGATAGATAGCACCCTCAGCATTGGCACTGCTAGTATCAGTATTAATGTTCTCGTAGAGAAACTCTAAATAATTGATTTGTGCTTGTTTCTTAAGTTTTCCTAGAGTTTGTGTGTCTACAATTCGCTTGAGGCGATAGATATCAGAATCAGGTTCCTTTTGTTTATGTAGATCCTCTAAAATGCTACTCAGGTCTTCACGTTCTTCTTCAGTAGCACTAGCAAACTGCAGTTTGGTATACTTTTCTAAACCCCCCCATAACTCCTGATTAAACTCACGGGTTTTCTGTACTGTAATAGTTAGTTTATGAGTTCTCAAAAGTTCCTTACCTTTAGTATTTTTATCTAAGAAAGTTAACCGTTGCTTTTGTAAGCCTTGATATGAAAGAAAGGGATAGGTAAGGTTTAAGCTAGATTTTTCACCTTTAAAGATCTGCAAAGGTGTCAATAAATTTTCGACAAATTCTTTATTTGATACAGGAGACTGCTGGTGGTGAATGACAGACTCTAAGGACTGCTTTAAGCAGGTTGCAATTTCTTGAATTTGACTAGGAAAGAGTTCTTTGAAACCTGGACTAAAATGAACTGTAGCCACTTTGACGTTCTTGGCAGAAGCACCCAAGGGATTATCTACCTGTAAAGTGCTCATCTGAGTTGCCACAGCATCAATATCAATGAGTAAGCGTTTTTGATCGCTTGATATCTTAAACAGCTTTTGGGGCTGTTGATTGCGTAACACCTGTAAAATCTTGTTGAGTAGGTCGCTGTAGTCTACATAAACTAGCTCGTTGTTGCCTACTTGTAAATTATTCACCCTCTTGACCCCTAGATTTGTTCTATCGTGCGTTTATTTGACGTTTGTATAAATAGTCATCATATTCGCACTGAGAAAAAATGGCGAGGGTGATCTACAAAAAATCCATGCAAAGACGTTGCATGGCAATGTCTCTACATGGACAGCAATTTTTTTATCCCTACGTTTGCTAAACCAAAGCCGCCACTGTTTCTAACAATCCTTGAAACAGCTTCAAACCATCACTACTACCAAGCACCGGATCTGATGCTCTTTCAGGGTGTGGCATCATCCCCAGCACATTGCCTCTGGGATTACAAATCCCAGCAATGTTATTGAGTGAGCCATTAGGATTTTCCCCTGCATAACGGAACACGACTTGACCATTATTTTCTATTTCTGATAATGTCGCTTTATTAGCATAGAATTGACCCTCTCCGTGGGCAATGGGCAAAGTGATGATTTCATTAGTTGTATAACCTTGAGTCCAAGGTAAATTGGTACGTTCGACTTTTAGAGGAACGCGATCGCAGATGAAATGCAAGTCCCGATTTCTCACCAAGGCTCCTGGTAAAAGCCCAGCCTCAGTTAATACCTGAAAACCATTGCAAATACCGAGGACAAACTTCCCTTTTTGTGCGTGTTCTACAACTTGCCGCATCACAGGAGAGAAGCGAGCGATCGCACCGCAGCGCAAATAATCCCCATAACTAAAGCCACCTGGTAGAATCACCACATCTAAGTCGGAAATATCGGTTTCTTGATGCCAAACCATGCGAGTTGGCGCGACAAGCAAGTCTCTGGTCACATAAGCAACATCGCGATCGCAATTAGAACCCGGAAAAACAACAACTCCAAATTTCATATGATTTTGTGAATTAGTTAGTTATTTAATAATCAGTTGTCGCAAAATACGACTGACGACTAAATGCTAACAACTCACAACTCTCCTTAAAACACTCCTGTTTGTGACTCAACTTCAATCAAATCAAAGCGGTAATTTTCAGTTACCGGGTTTGCTAGCATTTGATCGCACATTTGGTCTAACTCCTGACGTGCCGACTTTTCATCAGGGGAGATCAGGGTCAATTCAATGTACTTACCAATCCGCACCTGCTCAACTTTCTCGTATCCCAACTGCTTCAGCCCAGATTGTACTGCCACACCGGCAGGGTCGAGGACTGAAGGACGAGGTGTCACAATAATTTTGGCTCGATATTTCCTTTGCACTGACTTTCGCTGAATCCTGCTACGCTCATACTATTATCTTTGTGTTCTCTCTGAATAGCAACAAGATTGCAAAGTAATTAGCGTTAAGCTAGAACTTAGCCAGGACAAAAGTTTTAGAAAAATCCTCTATGAGAGCTTTACGCACCCGTAGTCAAGAGCGGATTCTTAACCTGCTCAAAACTATCAAACAAGGTATTTCCGCACAAGGTATCTATGTAGAACTACGTAATCGTAATCAGAGTATGGGTTTAGCTACAGTTTACCGCTCCTTAGAAGCTTTGAAACTCGAAGGCTTAGTGCAAGTGCGGACGTTGGCTAATGGTGAAGCCCTCTACAGCTTAGCCCAGCAAGACAAGCACCACATGACTTGCTTGCAATGTGGTATCTCCATTCAATTTAATGAATGCCCTGTGCATGAATTAGAAACCCACTTGCAAGCTGCCCATAAGTTTAAAATTTTTTACCACACTTTAGAGTTTTTTGGTTTATGTAACCAATGCCAAATCACACAAGATGTGAGTGGTTAGTCCAACAATAACCAATATCTTACTTAAGGCGACTATTCCCTGTAGGAACTTCCCTATTCAGCAGGGGATTCTGGTCAGTCTGCTGGCCATCTGAGACAATGGAGCGTATACCTTCCAAAGTAGCGGGTATAGAGCGTGGATCTATGAACATCACCTTGCTGCTATTGCTCTTACCAATTGTTGCGCCCATATCCAGATAACCCAAAGCAAACAGAACTTCCAGCGCTTGGTGAGCATCGGGATTTGATTGAATTTTTTGGGCAATAATATCTGCAGACTCAGCGATCGCCTGAGCTTTAAGAACCTGTTGCTGGCGTTCAGCTTGCGCTTTGAGTACAATAGCTTTTTGTTCAGCTTCTGCTTGTAGAATAACAGCTTTTTGACGGGCTTCTGCATCTAGTACCTGAGCATCAGCTTTACCTCTAGCGCTATTGACAGCCGACTCCCGTTCACCTTCAGAAGTTAGAATTGCTGCCCGTTTACGCCGTTCTGCCGACATTTGTAATTCCATAGATTCTTGTACTGCCTTAGAGGGAATAATATCTCGTAGTTCTACACGAGTGACTTTTACACCCCAGGGATCAGTAGCAATATCCAAATCTCGCAACAAAATTTCATTAATTTGCGAACGGGCGGTAAAAGTTTCATCCAATTCTAGTTGACCCATTTCCGCACGAATTTGGGTAAGCACCAGATTCACCATTGCTGACTGGAGATTTTCGACTTTATAGTAAGCTTTCTCCATATCCATAATGCGCCAGTAAACCACAGCATCAACCGTAATCGACACGTTATCACGGGTAATACATTGTTGGGGTGGGATATCTAAAACTTTTTCCCGAATGGTTCCGCGGAAAACCACTTTATCAACAAAGGGGAAAATAAAGTTAAGACCTGGCTCTAGTTTTTTGTTATAACCACCCAAGCGTTCCACCAAGGCTTCATTGCCCTGATTGACAACTTTCACCGAACCTGCCAAAGCAGAACCGCCCAAAGCCAAAGAAACAAGCAAAAATAGATACTCCACTTTACAAATCTCCTAAATTTTGTTAAAAAGCTCAGTACTTAGCTGCTATATATTAAAGTTGCCCTGATTTTTGGCAAAGATCGTCATTAGTCATTCGCTACAAATAAGAAACGACAAACCAAAGAGACACATCAACTTAAGAATGCAAGACATTTTCTGGCATCACGATCAACGTTGTGCCTTCGCGTCTTGTGACATAAACTCGTTCATGAGCTGCTATGGTAAGTTTGTCATCGTCACAACGCGCTCGCCAAGAGTTGCCTTCATAGAGAACCCGTCCTGTTTTGCCGGCTGCAATCTCTGTTAAAGTTTCAGCTACAATCGCATCTTGAATTTTTGAATGACGTCGTCGAGGAAAGTGCATAAATTGACGAGACAGGAAAACCAGGAATGTGGAAAGCAACAGCCAAACGACAACCTGTAACCATAGCTTTCCTATAACCACACTCGAGAGCAGTGCTACCACCAAGGCACTCAATCCCATCATCAGGGCAAAAAAAGCCGTAGGCACGAACACTTCCGTTAAACACAAAAGTGTGCCGATGATAAACCAAATTAAGGTGGTACTTGGTATTATTACGGTAGAAGTGGGCATTATAACTAATTAACCGATACCTTTACATTTACTCTGCTATACTTTGCCTGGTACGGAATACCTTGTCACCATCAAAACTCTGCGATCCTGCGTCAGGAAAGCAACGCATCAAATCGCAGTTTTATGAAGATTTAGTCCAAAACTTGCGTTTTTCGTGAATTTTAATGACTAATTTTAGAGTTGGAAAGTTTACTCACCAACACACCAATCTAGTCTATTCTAACCTTTAAGTCTTTGACAGCTAGAGTTAACCGAAATTCACTTAATATATTTATTCTTACGACAACTGACTTGCATGATTTCTACTCAGCGAATTATCTATTGCCCAAATCCCGATTGCACTCACCCAATGAATCCTAGAGATGATGTCTTAGAACAAGCATCTACACATTCACGGCTTTGTGCAAATTGCCAAACTCCTTTGGTTTACCGATACCTCTGGGCAACTAGCAGACATCAATTCAATATCCAAGCTGGGGAAAAAATTGCCAATAGATATGAAATCATGACACCTCAGATTTGGCTAGATACACAACCAGCACTGTTACCAAATATACCTGAAGAATTGCCAGAATATATTATTCCTTATTTGCGATTATATCAACAGCAGTTGCATGTGCCTCAGGTATATGGGTTTGAGGGTGATGTTCTCTTATTAGAAAATGTGCCCATAGATGAGACTGGAAAACTTTACCCAACAATAACAGAAGTATGGGAGCAAGCAACACCAGTACGGCAAGTCTATTGGTTATGGCAAATTCTCCAGTTGTGGATACCTTTATTAGAATTGGGAGTTGCAAGTAGTTTGCTACTTCCAAATAATCTACGAGTGCAAGGTTGGTGTATACGGCTATTGGAACTTGTAGAGACGTTGCATGCAACGTCTCTACAGGAACTGGGAAAGTGTTGGCAACCTTTAGTTGCAAAAGCAAAAACACCAGTAGCATCAGGGTTACAAAATATAGTCCAGCAGATGTGTGATGGTACTCACTTAGAAGCAATTGCTTTTCAACTTAATGAGTTATTGCTATCTTCTGCAGCAGAATTACCTTTAACTCTCAAGATTGCTGGGGCAACAGATACTGGTTCACAACTGGTACAGAATGAAGACAGTTGTTATCCTACAGATTCTGAGGATCAAGATGATCTCTTGCTACCCCAAGTGTCGATAGTTTGTGATGGAATTGGTGGACACGAAGGTGGCGAGGTTGCCAGTCAACTGGCAGTGCAATCACTAAAATTGCAAATCCGTGCCTTGCTAACAGAAGTTGCACAACAAACTGAACTTGTCACACCAGATTTATTAAAGCAACAACTAGAGGCAATTTTGCGGATTGTGAATAACGTCATTTGTAACTGTAATGACGAGCAAAAACGTGAAGGAACCCAGAGAATGGCGACCACTGTTGTGATGGCAGTGCAAGTACCACAACGGATTCAAACACTCTCAGGATGGCAATCAGACAATGCTCATGAACTTTTTTTAGTCAATATTGGCGATAGTCGTGCATATTGGATAACGCGTAACTACTGCCAGCTACTCACAGTAGATGATGATGTGGCAACGCGAGAAGTTCGATTTGGTCGTAGTTTGTATCGAAAAGCACTCCAACGTCCAGATGCTACTGCCTTAACCCAAGCATTGGGCACGAAAGATGGCAAATTCCTCCGCACAACAATTCAACGCTTCATTTTGGATGAAGACGGTGTATTGCTGCTATGTTCTGATGGTTTAAGTGACAATCACTTGATAGAACAATATTGGCAAAATTATGGAACACCAGTGTTAACTGGTGAACTTGCTTTGGAAGATGCTGTCCACCAGTGGATTAACCTAGCAAGTCAGAAAAACGGTCATGACAATACATCAGTTGTTCTTATGCATTGTTGTGTTTCTCCAGGGTACTTAATCCCAGCGGCGAATACACTGCCCCTGGTTGAGATACAACGAGCAGAACTAGAAGAGCATAGTAGTCATGTGGGAGAAAGTTCACAGGCGCTGCTAACGCTAGATATCGAAGAATCAGCCACAACAACATCAACTCAAGCTATCGAAAATCAAGGTCGGCAAAAACGGTGGGTGCTGTTTGGTGGAATATTAGCTTTGCTTATAGGAGGTATGAGTCTAGGATTATTTGCTTACTGGCAAATCAATTCTCCAATATTCCAGCAAATTTGTCGGCAACTTCCCCAAAAAGTGCAGCAACTGTGTCCGCAGTTGAGAAAATGATGGTTTAAGATTCATAAGCACGACAAAAGCCGCTCTTGCCTTACGATTGTTATTTAATAAGAAGTGGGTGAAAGAATTGACTCCAGATACATGATGGAGTGAAGATAAAATCAAATAGACCTCTTGCTGAAGTTCTAGGCGAGTCTCATGCTCACCATGTTCCCTGTTCATTGAAAGAACTAGGAGATATGGATAAAGCTAGACCAATGCATAATAAAGCCTGCATAGGCAGGCTTTGTTTGTCTGATAGTTACAGGGATACCCAACAGTGGATCTGTGTTGACTATGACTCATCAGTAACTTTTGCAAGCAGTCTATTTTTTTATCGACGGGTTAACTCAGGGCAGGTTGTGGAGACACTTGTGGAAAAGCAAACGCTAGGTGTAAAAGAAGGTATGAAAATTGGCGATCGCGTACGTGTGAAAGATTCCGTAGTAGTTTATCATCATCCTGAGCATCGCGGTAAGGGCTTTGATCTCAAAGGCGCAGAAGGTGAGGTGATAGGTATTATCAACCAGTGGCAAGGTCGGCCCGTTAGCGCTAACTTACCGATTTATGTTCAGTTTAGTAAAAAATTTAAAGCCCATCTACGTGAGAGTGAGTTAGAACTGCTTTAAATTCCTCATCTGCGGCGAAACCATCGGAAAATATTCAGTTCGCCGCGCATTTTTTCTAACTCTTGCCGATGGTTCTCGGCTGTCATATAGTACCATTCGCAATATTCTTTAAACTCCGACCGTGCCTGAACCTCCTGATAAAACTGGTGGGTTGTTTGATAAACGGCAAATGTTTCCTCCGCTTGTGGTTGAGGAGAAGGGATGATGTGAGGTAAATTTCTAGACATAATTTTAATGAGCTCAGTTGTGAGGAGTTAAGAGTGAATAACAATGCCAGAACACATGATCTATTATTACGTAATCCTCCTAACTCTTAGTTACAGCCAACCGCGCAAGTGATACACAAAAATACCAACGTACTCTCTCAACGCACCAGTAAATTGATTTAGGTTCTCCACATCAGGTAACAAGTTTAGGAGTGCGGCTTTTGGGGTACTGGCTAAATCTTTCACTTCGCCCTCGCTAATAATAAAATCAGTGGGTGTAGGAATAGCATCAATACCTAGATGTTTGAAAATGAGGAATGAGCGCGGCATGTGAAGCGCTGACGTTATCAGCAATACACGATGAATACCACGAGACTCCAGAATCTGTTTGACATTCACCGCATTTTGATAAGTGTTCAGAGAGTTAGGTTCCTCGATAATTGCTTCCTTGGGTATACCAATAGATGTGAGAACTGTAGCCATATCTGATGATTCTGACGGTCCTTTGCCAGCCCAATCGATGCGACCACCACTGAGAATAATCACAGGAGCCTTTTTTTGACGGTAGAGTTGAGCAGCATAAATGACGCGATTGCCATGCTCATTTAAATCTACAGTTGGTCGTGGTGGCAAAGCTGGTTTGGTTGCACCACCCAAAACCACAATCGCTTCCGCATTAGGAACTTGTGCAGGTGGAAGATTTTGCCATTCTAGCGATCGCACTAGTGAGTGAGAAACCCAGCTATTACTGCTAAACAACAATATTGCGATCGCCAGTGAAATTGCGATCGCTGCCGCCCGTGGTCTTTTCCATACCATCACCAGTCCCACTAGCAAAATGATACAAGTTATTCCCAACGGATAGAAAAACAGCGGCAGCAATTTGGACAAATATAAAAACATAAGTAGGTTGGTGAGAATAGACAATTATTCGTAAAGATCGGGCATAGGGCATAGGGCAGTAGAGTGTTCCTTGTCCTCCTTGTCCTCCTTGTCCCTATCTTTGTGTATTCCTAACTCCTAACTCTTCTCACCTTCTCCAAAACCTGATATTGGGCACTCCCGGAGTGCGACGGTAACGCCGAGTTGGTTTCCTTCTACGACGGCGAGTACTTGTACTTACGACTTCAGGAGTCAGTTCAGATTCGAGATCTTCTGAGAATTCTTCTGGTAGTTGAGTTCTGGCTTCTTCCTTTGTTTTCCACCAAGCAACTATCCAGCCTCCACCAAAACCGCCTATTGCACTCAAAAAGATACTCATAGATGGTTGATACCTCAAAAGCGCAAAGCCAAGCAGTAAAAATAACCAATATTTCAATCCTGCATCAATACCTTCAGAGGTGCCTACATTTTGAGCCTGGGGACCAGTTGTGCTAGCAGCCGTAAACCAACTCACCGCTACACTGCCTAAAACACCAAAGAAGAGACTCAGGGCAACGTTATGCAACGTTATCCCAAATACGAGTGCGACAAACAACCCAAATAGCAGTTGAGTCAGAAAGGGTCCAGACAAGGACACAGAATTAAGGGGATTTTTCATACAGTTATCAGTTATCAGTTATTAATTATCAATTATCAGTTAGATGATGATAACTGTTTACTGATAACTGTTCACTGATTCAATTGTGCCTCTAGAGGTTGAGTGGTGTCTAAAATTGTGACATGTTGTTTTTCTTGTTCTGTGAAAGCCTCAGCTTGTTTAAGCTGTGATGTCAACAAATCAGCTGTAGCATCAGCAATATCACCAGTCCGATTTTGCAGCCTTTGACGTAAAACCTCTACTGGTGCAGTACAGTAAATAATCTCAACAGGAACTTTATGCTTTTCGGCTTGGGCGATCGCTTGCTGGCGTAACTGCTGTCGGTCGTACTTGGCATCTAAAATCACTGGAAACCCAAAACCAGCCAGTTTAATTCCCAACTCTAACAAGCGTGTGTAAGTTTTCTCATTCCATTCGGCTGTGTACAAATCATCACCACCCCGTTCCCACAAAGAGATTCCAGCCAGATGTTTCCGCACTGCATCTGAGCGAATTTGAATTGCTCCCAATTTACGAGCTAAATAACGCGCGGTTGTACTCTTGCCAGAACCTGACAAACCCGACATCAAAATCAATTTTCCTTGCCGAGGCTTCGTATAATCCCAAGCCTGATGATAATAATCAGCCGCTGTTTTTGACGCCTCTTCCTTGACATCTGCTGGTACACTTGGATCGTCTAACAAAAACGAAGTGACCTTAGCCCTGACATAAGCCTGACGGCTCAAATACAAAGGCAATAACTGCAAACCCTCCCAATCGCCTGTTTGCTCTATATAGGTATTCAAGAACGCATTACCCAAGTCTTTACTGTGCCGTGCTTCCAAATCCATCACAGTAAAAGCCACATCATACATGACATCAACAAAGCGAAACGGCTCATTAAATTCAATACAGTCGAACAGCATAAATTTGTCTTGCCACAGACAAATGTTTCTTAGATGCAAGTCCCCATGACATTCTCGAATATGGTTATTCTGAATCCTTTGTTTAAATAATTCTGGGCGTTCTGCAAAAAAGCGATCAGTATATGCTTTGGTTTCATCAAACTGCTCCTGTTTTTGGGGACCACCAATATAGTTGATTGTTTGTTCATAATTCTCATCTATCGACGCCCGCACTTGTGCTACTTCCCCAAAGCTTTTGATGTAGTCATTTGTATCCGTTTTAGCATGGTATTGGGCGACTACCCGTCCCAACTCTTCTAGGTGTGTCTCATTCAACTTACCCTCTTCAAACATTGTGCTTGCTAGTGTCTGTTGAGGAAACTGACGCATTTTAAGCACATATTCAACGGCATCCCCAACACCTCCCAGATGATACTGCTCCGCCACCAATGTCACAGGTAACACTTCTAAATACAGTTCTGCTGCTCCCCGTTGATTCAAGCGCAACTCTTCCTCACAAAAATGCTTTCGCTTTTCCAAAGTAGAAAAGTCCAAAAAGCCAAAATTTACAGGCTTTTTCACCTTATAGGCAAAATCCCCAGTCAAAAGTACATAAGAGATATGCGTCTGAATCAACTGAATTGGTTCCTTTACAGGATGGGGATAAAACCCAGGCTGTAACATTTTCTCAATCAAACTTGGAATAGAAACTTCTGTCATTTTTCCTTGGCGTCCTTCGCGTGTTGGCGGTTCAAGCACAAAAAAACCAGAGGTATGGATATCCCCTGGTTTCCACGGTAACTATAACAAACTTTAGGCAGATCAAGAAACTGATTCTGTTCCTGTATCAGCACTTGCTTGTGGTGGCAAAACTGAAACAACAACTTGTCCAAGCTCAGCTATAATTTTTACACCTTCGGGTAAGACTAGTTCCTCCACATGCAAACTATCTCCCAAATGCAGTTCCGAAACATTAACCTCAATTGTTTCTGGAATACTCTCCGGTGCACAGCGCACTTGCACTTGTGTGATGGGGGTGTCTAATACACCACCTTCTTGCTTCACACCTACTGCATCACCCACAAAATTCAGAGGAACTTCCACATCAGTATCGCCATGACCAGCGACAGCAAAAAAACTGAGGTGGTAGGGTGTACGCTTAGCTGGATGAACTTGGACTTCCCGTAGCAGAGTTTTCCCACGCCAAGGAATATCCGTCACATTCAAATCAATCAAGGTATTATTAACAGAACCTTGTTTTAGCAGCCGTTCGACAACTTTCGCATCAAGGGTGAGAGGAATTGACTCTGTACCTTGGTGACCATATAAATTGGCAGGAATCCTACCAGAACGACGCAAAGCATTTGGCTTGCTACCTTCTGGTCTCTTTTGACATTCGATTGTGAGATCCATATGTATTTTTTTGTTGGTTGAGAGTAGGGAATGGGGAGTTAAGAGTTAGGAGGAACCAGTGCGCTCTTGCGGGTTTCCCGACTTGTAGCAACTGGCGTTTAGCAGTTAGGAATTGATTCCTGATTCCGCAATCCCCGTGCATTATGCACTTAGTAAAGAAGTAGAAGCGCCATCTGGATGCAACAAAGCACGTTTGGGTCCGTGGATGGGGTCTTCTACAATAATGGTTTGATCACGGCTAGCGCCTAGAGAGACGATCGCGATCGGGACTTCCATCAATTCTGCCAAAAATTTGAGATAGTCTAGTGCTTGGCGTGGCAAGTCTTCTAAAGAACGGCAGTGATTCGTTGACACACGCCATCCTGGTAGAGTTTGGTAGATGGGCTGACACCGAGCAAACTGACGAGCATTGCGGGGAAAGTGTTCGCAGCGTTCCCCATCAATCTCATAAGCGACGCAAATTTTGATTTCCTCTAGTTCGTCGAGAACATCTAGTTTGGTAATCGCTAGACAATCCATACCATTAATACGGACAGCATAGCGACCAATGACTGCATCAAACCAGCCACAACGACGCTTACGCCCTGTAGTTGTCCCGAATTCAGCACCTCGAGAACACAACAGTTCTCCCACTTCCCCATCTATTTCAGTAGGAAATGGCCCTTCCCCAACACGGGTGGTGTATGCTTTTGCTACCCCAATGACACGGTCTATCATTGTCGGTCCTAACCCTGTACCAACGCAAGCCCCACCTGCTACTGGGTTAGAGGAAGTGACATAGGGATAAGTCCCATGATCTAAGTCAAGAAGTGTGCCTTGTGCTCCTTCAAACAAAATATTGCGTCTTCGCTGAACCGCATCATATATTTTTAAGGAGGTATCAACCACATAAGGACGCAGCCTTTCAGCATAGCCCAGATATTGGTCAATGACTTCTTGAGGATCTAACAACGGCAAGTTGTAAAGCTTTTCTAAAATGACGTTTTTATAATTAATTGTCCACTCTAGCTGCTCACGCAGACCCTGTTGGTCCATCAAATCTAGCATCCTAATGCCAGTTCGCTCTGATTTATCAGCATAAGTAGGACCAATACCTCGACCAGTGGTGCCAATTTTATGGCTTCCCCTTTGCTCCTCCGATGCTCGATCAATCAATCGATGATAAGGCATTGTGACATGAGCAGTTTCAGAGATGAGTAGATTCCGTGTGGAAACACCCAGCTCTTCTAGTTGGTCAAGTTCTGTGAGCAAAACTTCTGGATCTATGACTGTTCCACAGCCAATGATGCACTCGGTATTTGGGTAAAGAATACCAGAGGGAATCAAGTGCAGCTTGAAGGTCTGACCCTTGACTACAATTGTGTGTCCAGCATTGACACCCCCTTGGTAACGTACAACTACATCTGCGGAGCGGCTGAGTAAGTCTGTTATTTTTCCTTTTCCTTCATCGCCCCATTGGGCACCTATGACAATGACGTTAGCCAAGCGTTTATATTAAAAACTAAAGTTTTCACAAACGACTATTTTAACTTCTTGGATGAATTTTGTCAATACACTTTAAAAGCAGCTTCATTCTCAATTGGTCAGGTTAGTGAGAGAAAAAGTACCAATTTATGAATTTACACCCACCGAAAGTGATGAACCCAATATGACAAGCATTAAGTACTTTAAGAAACACTTTGAAGCTTACTTGCAGGGCAGTATTTTTCCAATCGAGGAAACCGCCTAATCGAAAACTTGACGGCAATTATTCTCACTGTGAATGTGCTTCTGGGAGGATCGGGGATACGAAAGAAGGCTTTAGTCCCTTTGTTCCTCGTAAAAATATTAAATTATGTAAATTTTTGTAAATTTGTATAAAAATAACAGTAAATATACTAAGTACTTAAAAAAAAGACATGTATTTACGAGAACATGCTCATTGATCCCTGTGCTCTAGCTATGATTATTTCATCTCCGTAGTGATCAAATGCTTATTATTTATAGTTATAAAAATTAACTAAATGAATGTCGTAAATATTACCATTACAGCTATTAATTGAGTGATAAAGAGAATCAGAAGACCAAAGTATGGAAGTACAAGTAACTTTTGCTAAAACCCTTCCCATAAAGGGATTCCTACAAGCAATTAACATCACCAACAAAGGGTTTCACAAAATTGTGCAAATCTTCGTTCCGATATAACTGGTTTTTTATTTGCTAGTGTTAATAATATTTAAAATTTATTGCTAAAAGACTACTATGGCTTTATACGCTGAACTACATAGACATTTGGGCGGTTCTGTTGTACCCCGTGTTTTATGGCGATATTTTGAGCGTCACAGTTCTGTTGTGATTTCCCGCTTTGCTGACTATCAAGAATTTGAAGATTTTTACACGCGTCCCCGTAACACCTTAGACGAGTATCTGGAGTTGCACACTCTTGTAGAAAGTGTGCAAACTGTAGAAACACTGCCTTATTTTATCTATCGTCTCCTCAGAGGTGCATACATTTTTGAAAATTTGGCTTATCTTGAATTACGCTACACGCCATATTTGCGGACACCCGAGCATTTGAGTCAATCAGAAAGAATTGACAAGATGGCAGAAATTGTAGAAGTCGTGAGCAAAGCAAGTAAGCTATCAGAATATCCGATAGTGACTAGCCAAATTCTCTGCATGCACACACGTTTACCCTATGAGGTAAATAAGGCAATTGTTGATTTGGCAGCGCAAAATCCAGACTGTGTCTGTGCTGTAGATATTGCAGGCGGCGATAGCCATTATGCTGAACGCATGGATGAATGGATTAGTCTGTACAGTCATGCGCGATCGCTTGGAATTAAGACTACTGGACACCTTTACGAAACCACCGCTGGCTGTTATCCCCAGCTGCTGCCATACTTGATGCGAATTGGTCACGGCATTCAAATTCCACTACTCTATCCAGAGTTACTTAAAGATGTTGCTAGGCGTCATCAGTGTTTGGAAGTTTGCCCCACAACTTACATAAAAACAGGTACTTTACAAGATATACGTCAACTCAAATTGGTATTTGACCGCTGTTTCGATGCAGGCGTAGACATTGCTATTTGTACAGATAATGCTGGGTTACACAATGTGCGTCTACCTTTTGAGTATGAGAATCTTTTGACTTACGACATCATTAACTTTGAGCAGTTACAAGCTTGCCAAGATGCAGCTTTCCGCCATGCTTTTGCTTGGCCGCATGGTCAACGTCCTGTGTCGTTGTTGAATGGCTTGCTGAATCCTCAACCACCTAAAATGTTGGCAATGAAAGACTGATTTAATCAGTTATCAGTGACCAGTGAACAGTAAACAGTTATTTATTTTTTTATCTTCCTTCTAGAGACGCGGAATTTCGTGTCTCTATTTTTATGGAAAGTCATAGAGTAGCAAAACAGTACAAATGTAACAATTATCATTTAAGCGCTTGTTAGCCAGATAAAAAACTGACAAAAGATTGACTGCATAACACAATACTGATATGGTATTTGCGAAATAGTTTATTCCACATTAAACACTGATAAATTCTGACTTTAGCTACCACAGAATCTGAGAAATCAAGAGAAGCTTGCAACTGATTTAGGATTGCCGTATCACATTGATGAGACTGGAACGCTGCAAATCAGGGAGCATCCCCTAAATGGAATAAGTAGTGGGAGCGTCTCGCTCGCGTGATATGTTTAGCGAGCAAGATGCTCCCACTACAAAATAAATCTGCCAAATCAGAATGCACCCGCAAATCAAAGAGGAAACAAAATGAGTCACAACGCGCCACCTAAAATAACATCTACTCGTTTAGATTTTATTGATGGATTGAAGGTTATAATGCTTCTTTGCGTAGTGTTCTGTCACTTATCTGAGTATTTAGGAATAAAATATGATCAGCTATGGCAATTTGTTTGGGCTACATGTGGAGCCATAGGAGTTTCTGGCTTCATTATCTTATCAGGGTTTGGTTTGACCTACAGTAGGTTAGTTACCAATACAACTAATTTACAAGTGTTACCTTTCTGGTATAAGCGTTTTTTGAGAATACTTCCACTTTATTATTTAGCTTTATTAACTTACTTATTAATTGTCAATTTAATTGAGCCATTAAATTTTGTAACTCATCTTTTTCTTGTCCACACATTCTTCAAAGATTATTCTCATAATCCAGGAAGTTTATGGTTTATTGGGCTAATTGTACAATGCTATTTGGTTTTCCCAATAGCCTATAAAGTTATGTCTAGAAAGAGAGGATCATTTCTTTTAGGTAGTGCTGCTGTATTTCTCTATGGGTTAGGAATTATACTTGATAATCAAGGTTCCTATGTGCGTGAATCTTTTATAAGTTTTGCTATTCAATTTTTCATAGGCATGAATATGGCTCGACATGCTTATAAAGGGGAAATGAATAGATACTCTACACCTATAGTACTTATATTTTCAATTATTGAATTAGCTTTATTTTTGAGTTCTGTTAATACCTCTTTACTTTTTCAATTACCATACTATATCTACCTTCCTATAATGACACTGAGCAAAATTAGCTTTTTTATTTTTGCTTTGAATATTTTACTAAATATTAAAAATCGTTTTCAAGATTTTCAAAGATTCACCCATCTTTTATATGCAATGAGTCTAGCCTCATATTCAGCATATTTATTTCATCGCCCTATTTTGACAATACTTACTAGGGGTTCTGCCTGGGATTGGATAATTTCTCACGGATTTTCAGGATTACAAAAATTTATCATTTTATCAATATTTAGTATTCCATTAATTTTCATAATTGGCTATTGGATTCAAAAAGCTCATGACTCCGTACAGAAAAAATTAATTTTTACTCACTTTGCTCGGTAATATTAGGAAGCTGCAAGTCTCTAAGATAATCAAAAATGAAGATTTTGTTGCAAAATCTTATAAAGCCTTAGCTATTAATTTTGTTATTCTATACAGAAGCTCTGACAAAACTTGCTCAGATGATTGAGTCAACAACATCATTTATTAGTAGGTTCTCCCTACAACCTTCGTAAACTACAATGTAAATATGGTTTCTACTATTCAAGCTTTACCAACAGAAGTCGTACATTTAATTACAGCGGGCGAGGTCATCGACTCTCTGGCTTCTGTGGTACGGGAATTAGTAGAAAATTCTCTTGATGCAGGTGCAACAAGAATTGTAGTTTGTCTATGGCCTGACCAATGGCGAGTAAGGGTTGCGGACAATGGTTGTGGGATGACTCTAGATGACTTACAGCAAGCTGCAACTGCTCATAGTACCAGTAAAATTCGCAATTGTTCAGATTTATGGAAAATCAATAGCTTAGGGTTTCGTGGCGAAGCTTTGCATAGTTTGGCGACTTTAGCAGAGTTAGAAATTTTGAGTCGTCCATCAAGCGGAGAGTTAGGCTGGCAGGTTGTCTATGGTTTGGAAGGGGAGGTCGTAGAAGTTAGAGCAGCGGCGATCGCACCTGGTACGGTCGTAACGGTTTCTAATTTGTTTGGCAATTGGATAGCGCGTCGTAAAGGATTGCCAACATTAGCACAGCAAATGAAGGCAGTGCAAGCAACAATTCAACAAATCGCTTTATGTCATCCTCATGTCACTTGGCAAGTTTGGCAAAATGAACGTGAATGGTT
>JAJPJF010000403.1 GCA_021324415.1 Nostocales cyanobacterium Centralia_MAG_434 | reverse complement strand
TGCAAGAGATTAGCATACTCCGTCATCCAATCTCACGACTTGGTAGCCTATGAAGACTTAAATGTTAAAGGCTTGGTACGTAACCGACATCTAGCTAAATCAATCTCCGATGCTGGTTGGTCTACCTTCCGCAATTGGTTAGAGTACTTTGGGCGCAAATATGGGAAGGTGACAGTTGCTGTCCCTCCCCACTACACGTCTCAAAATTGCTCTAATTGTGGGCACAAGGTCAAGAAGTTGTGGAAGAATAATAAAGTTGTACAATTTCAGCGCCTAGAACCCTGATTCTATCGTTTCTAATTCGATGTTCTAGAGAAAATAAAGTTGTACAATTTCAGCCCAATACCTTCCAAAAACAAATAATAAAGTTGTACAATTTTCCAACGCCCTTCCTGTAAGGATTTTGGAACACGCATTGCCTTATCAATATATATAGAGCAATTCTAAATTATTCTCGTATGAGAATGATGGAAGAAAACTGAAGCGATCGCATGTGTGATTCTAAATGTCGGTCCCGAAAAATTATTGATGCTCCTGTTTTAGCTCCAACCAGGGAGAATCCACATCTAAAACCCAATGCTCATCTAGAAATTCCAGATTTTCATTATAAATTAGAACTATCTCTCCAATTTTGTGAGGTTTACGACTTAGCTCATCGGAAGCATCATCAGGAAGGTTGAGAATAAACTTGAGTTGTAAAAAGCGTTCTTTACCTGTAAAACCAATAGAACTACTAGTTAGCTCTAATTCTAAATTATGAGGTAGGATGATTTCCTCATAATATGTATCTTCCTCATCCCAGTAGCCGCTAACTGTATAATTACATGCATCTAGATGTTCTCTAGCGAGTGCATTACTATCTATAGTTTCTAAAACTTTTGTTAAATCTTGCCATACTTGGTGATTCTTTAATTCAAGCTGAGTCATAGCTGCTGTTTTCTAGTTAATGTTCTGTAGCTAAACCAGGAAAATACAATACCCCATCTATTAATTTTGCATGCAACCGACGATCACCACCTTTACCCAAAACTTTTGATTTCAAATCGTAACCTTCTTCTTGGGATGGAACCAGCCCAAGATTACCTCGTCCTGGAACTTCTCCTTTCTCAATAGCTTTTAAATGTTTGCCTTTTTGATCATATTTTATTCCCAGTTTAATTTGCTCGTTTGAAAAGGAAACCAGCAGACCATTGGTAGTTTGATATATAGTATCGGTCTGAACATCAAACCAATTATTGGGTAAAGCTTTCATTCGATTTACTAGGGTTGACAGTCAACATACTAGTATAAAATAAATCACAAAAATCTCCAGTAGATGGTTGCATACTCACCTACTAGAGAAATTGTTTAACTTTTTTATATATTGTTCAATCGAATTATTCGTGAACAACATCTACAACAACAGGTTCACACCTATTCCACAGTCACCGACTTCGCCAAATTCCTAGGCTGATCGACGTCCAAACCTCGACGTGCGGCAATGTGGTAAGCCAATAGTTGCAGGGGAATGACGGTGAGGATGGGGGAGAGTAACTCATCTACTGACGAGACAGGGATGATGTTGTCAAATATCTCCGCTGCTTCGCCCTCGTTATGGGGAGTGACACCAATCAGACGAGAATCGCGGGCTTTAGCTTCTTGAGCGTTAGAAATCACCTTTTCATAAACACTACCAGGTGTTGCGATCGCCACAACTGGTACTTTTGCATCCAACAGCGCAATGGGTCCATGTTTCATTTCTCCGGCTGGATAACCCTCAGCATGAACGTAACTAATTTCCTTTAGCTTCAACGCACCTTCTAAAGCAATAGGAAAGTTAATCCCTCTCCCCAAGAAAATGAAATCTTTGGTTTCTTCAAACTCATGAACCAATTGCTCAATATAACGCTCTTGACTTTCCAAATTCGCCTCGATTTCATTAGGAATCTGCCGCAACCCGTTAATAATTTTTTGTATTTTCTCTGGAGAAACAGTCTTTTGTCGATAAGCTAAATCCAATGCTAAAGCGTAAAACGCCATTAGTTGGGCAACAAAAGTTTTCGTTGCTGCTACCCCAATTTCAATACCGGCAAGAGTATGAATATAATGAGATACCATACGACCTAGACTACTTTCTGGACGGTTGGTAATACCAAGAAGCCGCGATTGATACTTAAGTTCCTTACCGCTACGACGTTCTTTTTCCATCGCCAAAGCCGCTAGTGTATCAGCAGTTTCACCAGATTGAGTCACGCCAATAGTTAATGTGTTGGGTGTGAGAGGTGATGGTGCATAACGAAATTCCGAAGCATACTGCACCTGCGTTGGAATCCCTGCCAACTGTTCTAGTAAATATTTTCCTACTAATGCGGCGTGCCAACTTGTACCACAAGCAACAATTTGAATTTGCTCTAAATCGGCATAAAGTTCTGCTGGTAAACTGAGATTAATCGGAGAATCGGTAGCAGGACTTCCTGCATTCTCATTAACGTTAAAGTAAGCTTCTAAACAAGCCCGTACCACTCCTGGTTGCTCATAGATTTCCTTGAGCATGAAGTGCTTGAATCCTTGCTTTTCCACCGCCGTTGGAGTCAAACTGAGGAGACGGGGATACTTTTTCAACCTTTCACCAACAGAGTTGTAAACCTCAACACCCAAAGGGGTGAGACGTGCTATTTCCCCATTTTCTAGGGGTAGCATTGCACGAGTATGGGTAATAATCGCTGGTGTATCGGAAGCACAGAAGAATTCTCCTTGTCCAAAACCAATAACCAAAGGAGCTTGTTGACGAACAACTATCAACTCATCAGGATAATCAGCACAGATGACGACAAGCGCAAATGCTCCCTCAAGTCTGTGCACAACTTGACGGACTGCTTCTAGGAAGAGAGAAGGAGAAGAGGGAATAGCAGGTTCAGGGAGATTTTTCAAAAATTGGGCAATGAGGTGGGGGATAACTTCGGTGTCTGTATCGGAACGAAATTCGGTTCCTTGGGATTTTAGTTGTTCGCGTAACTCACGATAGTTTTCAATAATCCCATTTTGAACTACTGCCACACGCATTGCCGTATCCATATGGGGATGGGCGTTGTATTCCTCTGGTTTACCATGAGTTGCCCAGCGAGTGTGACCAATACCAATTGAAGCAGGGATCTCTACCTGTTCTAACTTGGAACGCAGGTTGTAGAGCTTACCCTTTGCCCGAACACAATTGATCTCACCTTCCCATATCGTCGCGATTCCAGCAGAATCGTAGCCCCGATACTCCAATTTTTCCAGCCCAGATAGCAAAATTTCTGTTGCTGGTTGAGTGCCAATATAGCCAACAATCCCACACATGACTCACACCACTCCCTTTCTAGGACAATGAAACTCTGTACTGTTGTTAACACAAAGCCAGCGTTTTCGCCAAGAAAAAAAGGAGCAAGCTGCTCCTCATCAGTAAACAATTACCAAGAAACTCCTGATAATTGTTTACTGACTAGTTGTCTGTGTTATTGGTTTTGATCAGTTTGTTCATTACAAAACCTTTTAGAAACGTTGCATGCAAAGTCTCCACAGACTATCAGAAATAACGACACGTCAGTTCCTCTAGTATGCTAGTCCCATACTGCGAGTGGTTTCAGCTCCCAAATAAACTCTAATGCTTAAAAAGTCGGTAGGACAAGCGGTTTCGCAGCGCTTACAACCCACACAGTCCTCTGTTCGGGGTGAAGAGGCAATTTGTTGGGCTTTGCAGCCATCCCACGGAACCATTTCCAGTACGTCAGTGGGGCAAGCACGAACGCATTGGGTGCAGCCTATACAGGTATCGTAGATTTTTACGGTATGAGACATTAAAAAAGCTCCTTTCCAACTGTTCTTTTGGTTTGAAAGAATCATAATCAAGGCATAGTTTACCGCAGTGGCTTAGCGTTCGTAATCAAAAGGCTACAGAACTTTAAAGAATGTAATAAGCCAGAATAGGCGGAAGAAATGAAGGGAGATACGCGATTTCCTACAAAAAACTATCTGTCTTGTCAAGTGGGCGTCTGGCCCGGTGCTCCAAGAGGTAGTTGCCTGGTTTATCCCTCATTATAAATTATTGTCCCTCTCATGCTCTAAAAAGTGAGTTTCACCAGGCTACAACTCCACCATCACCTCTATTAATTTATATTAAGAAGTATTGACTGTAGGGCTTATACTCCAATTTTGAAAAAGAAAATCTCCATACCGCTTTTGAGAAATTCTTTTAGCTACAAATCATTTCTGCTTCTTTACAAATTATTAGTAAATCGTTAACTCTAGCATAAACTCTCGCTGTGGTCATCAGCAGGTGCGTTACCATCCTAGTAATGTAAACGTAATTACAAAAGTTTATGGAGCCACACTCTCTGCCCACCGAGGTCATACTGACACATCCGCGCCAGTCCCTCGGTAGTGTCCAACTAGATTGGACACCACAACCAGGAAACTATCTTGACCTTGAGGGAAAGACCTACGCAGTTTTAGAGCGCCGCCACCGCTATCAGCTCAAGTCTGGGCGCTACCGCTTACATAAGATCTCCCTCTACGTACAGTCTGCAAAACAACCCAGCGAAAGAAGTCTTGTGGAAGGACGCTGGGTTATTGGAGATGCTAGCTGTCGCTATAATGCTCATTCAGAAATTATTCGTTGCGCTGTTAACCCAGACGGACCCTGTCAGAATTGCCGACTTTATGAACAATCATTGTAGAGACTGTGCATGCAACGTCTCTACACACCATTGGTTAACACCTCTCCTACTGCTAATCGCGTACCATTAACAAAATCCCAACCTGACTGGGGACGTTTACCGGCTAGCTGAACTTCTCGCAACAGCAATAAACCCTCCCCAGTTTGTACGATCGCGCCTATTCCCTTGGCAATGCTTACCACCTCACCGGGGGTACCCAACTCCTTTGACCAATCAGGCAATCTCTCAACCAACCCTTTTAGTTCCTCCGGTAATTGTTGAACGTAAGCATGACCAAGGGGAGCAGTAGACGTAATTTTCAGAGATTGACTCCGAAAAGTGGCTGTACAGTTAGGGTAAAAGCCTCTCACTTGATTGTGTAGTTGCCAAGAAGTCTTTGACCAATCTAAGCCATAACTTTCCTTTTTAATTAAAGGTGCATAAGTCGCTTCAGAATTATCTTGGGCAATTGGTTTTACTTCTTGACGTTCTAACTTGAACAATGTTTCCACTAATAAATCAGCACCAATTGTTGACAGTTTTTGCGCCAAATCTTGGGCATTATCAAACAATCCTATGGGTGTAGTAGCAAATAACAGCATTGCGCCAGTGTCCATGCCTGCATCCATTAACATTGTTGTGATGCCAGTTTGGGTTTCACCGTTGTATAAACACCACTGAATTGGTGCAGCACCACGATATTTGGGTAAAATCGAGCCATGTACGTTGATACAACCTAACTTGGGCATATCTAAAATTTCTTGGGAGAGAATTTGCCCATAGGCGACAACAACAAACGCATCTGCACCAATTTGTTTGAGATGAGTTAACGTTTCTGTATCTTTTTTGACGCGCTGAGGTTGCCATACAGGCACTTGAGCAGCAGTGGCGATCGCTTTGACGGGTGAAGGTGTCAGTTGATTCCCACGTTCTCGGCGTTTATCTGGTTGAGTGACAACTGCCAAAACTTCAATTTCTGGATGATTCAGCAATTTTTCCAGAGTGGGTACAGCAAATTGGGGGGTACCGAAAAATACTACTTTCATGATTTAAAGAATACCGAATAAGTCACTCCTACGCTAGTTGGAGACGAGGGAAGGGGGAGTGGGGGGAGTGGGGGGACAAGGGAGATCAGGGGGGAGACTAGGTATCTTGTGGCGAATTTTTAAAATTTTTTTTCATAAAGAAATAATAGTGCTATGACTCTTGATTAATTATGACTGCTGTGTTCTCACTTCTGAGTTTTTTCTTAGATGATTAAGTCAAAAAACTTTTGAGAGTAGATTGTTGAGATTTTTAACCAATGAATCTTTAAATTAGCTTAGTTTTTCTAAAGCAAAATAGCCTTGTTGTTGTAGAGCAAAAACAGGTTTGATCGAGTTATAATTACGTAAGGATAAAAAGTAGCTAGTAAAAATTGCATCTGCCAGTGCCAAGCTTAATTCTTTGACTATCAAGCTTGAACTCTAAATCTAGACACATTTCTTCAATTTGTTACCGAGTTGTTAAGCTGGGTGGGCATTTTTTAATACAAATTGCAACAGATTGAGCTACTGTCTAGCTTTTATTGTTTTGATAGATATGTAGTTGAATAGTCAAGTAATGGTTTTTGAGTTGGCAGGGTACTTCACTAAACCATTTTTCTGGATTGCAACTACCTTGACTTGTATTCATAGACAAGTAATACCTTCCTCATTCGCCATGGCTGGACTGTTCTGGTGAGAGTAGAGTTCTTTGGAATTCATAAGTACTTTACTTAGTGTTTATCAAAACTATACCAATGTCTAAATCACACAAATTCTTTAAAAAAGGATAAATCACAATATGATACATAGCTATTTGCAACCCATACAAAATTTAAGTTAATTCTCTCGGGAAAATTTATTGTTTCCTGTTATACATATAATCAATAACCTGCTCTATACGTTACCTAAATATTACTCCTTGCACAGCAACCACCCTCAAGAGAGTCGAAAAATGCTTAAACACCTTTTGCTGTCGGGATGGTTCCGCATACAACCATTCCTCAATTATGTTGTTGTTGCGATACTAATTGCACCTTTAGTAGCTGCATCGGGTAACTCTACCTCAGCAGAACAACCTCAGGAAGGAGCCAAAAATGCTACCGATGAATCAGAATTGAACTCTGAAATATCGGAAATATCCACTGTGAGCACCCCTAGATCAGAGACAATTTCTTTAGTATCAAAAGCAGCAGTTGATACGGCACAGAAGGGTGTTTCTAAACAAGTCTCCTTAGTATCAAAAACAGCAGGTTCCCAAGACTTCTTGAGTAAACAACCTCATTCTGTCCCTTCTGAAACTGCTACTAAACCGCAACTATTACAAGATGAATCGGATTTAGAACTAAAAGATTATCCGACTGTGTCTGAGACAATGTCTGCCGATGATCCATTGGCATCTGTAGAACTAGCACCACCAATCCACAAAGCTGACTCTATGTCAACAACGGTGCCTAGAAATCAACACGATTTAGCACAACAATTAAGAACAGCAAGAATCAAAATTCGCTCAGTGACAAGATCTGATGGTCCTTTAGTCAAGGAAATGCTCACTGCGGAATTGTTGCCAACCACGAAAAGTGTGCCTTTAACCCAAAAATCCCAAGTCATTTCAACGACAAGTCCTGCTATTGTTCAACAGAATGAAGTTGAAGCTTCTGAGCAAGATTCTCAAGAAGATCCACTAGGAAGCCCTTATCATATCCCCTGGAAATGGATACAGAAGACCCAGGAAGTGATTGGTTCACAGGGGAATTCGCAAGTACGGTATTACCGCAGTGTACCTGTTATTTCCCCTGATGGTAGGTATGCTGCTTACAGCCGAGTACAACTAGAAGTCAACCCAGAAATGTACAATAGTCGTGTCAGTAGCGTTTTGTTTATAGAAGACAGACAAACAAAGACGTTACAAGTGATGACGACAACTGCGCCTGTTAATGATCCTCTGTTAAATAGTCAAGCATCTTCTACCAAAGAAGATACACAAGGAAGTATTAAGGTATTGGTTCCTGTAAGCTGGTCAAAGAAGGGCGATCGCTTCTTAGCTCGCAAATTTGAAGGGATGATGAATACGTCTGATCTAACAGACCAGGCAGTGATTTGGGATCGGGAAAAAAATACCTTCCACTGTGTGACTCCCTCCCAGGTGGCACACACTCACGAGATGGCAATATTATTAGGTTGGAGCAAAACTCATCCCGACCATGTGCTGTTCCGTGCTGGCGACATGGGTGATGAGGAGTGGTCTTTAATGACAGTTGCTAGCGATGGCAGTACGGCGATCGCATCTGAGGCAGATCAACCAGTTACCTTTGGTCAAAAAATCCCCGATCTTTGGGCAGATCCACCAGTTGCATACCGATAATTGATCAAGGGTCATTAGTCATTAGTCATTTGTGAAATCATGACTGTTGACTATTGACGCTTGACCATGGGCTACTGAGGGATTTCGCTACCGTCCTCAACTGCTGGTTCTTCTTTTACCCGACGAATAGGCATGTTGGCAATCAAGGCTGTTGTGCGTTGGTTGCTTTCTAGGGAGAACTCCAAGCCATCAGTCTCAACTTCCACATAGCGACAAACAACGTCTAAGATTTCTTTGCGCATCTTGTCCAATGTTTGTGGGCTTAAGTCAGCGCGGTCGTGGGCAATAACCAATTGCAGGCGACGTTTAACTTGATGGCGACTGTTTTCAGGGTTGCGAAAAAAAAGTCGGTCGAGAAGTTCGAGAATCATTGCAATTAGGTGTGTGGAAAAAGGGGTATAAGGTTAAATAATCTTTGTCCACAACAACCTGCGGAGGCGGGAGAAAATGTTGTCGTGGGATGATTCAAGTTCAAGAAAATCGACCGTTTCCCCTTCCAATCTGCGAGCAATGTTGTCAAAAGCCGTAGCAGCTAAAGAGGGATTCTCTGCTAAGACCAAAGGTTCACCGCGATTGGTAGAGACGATGACACGCTCATCGTCTGGAATAATTCCTATTAGGGGAATAGACAGAAGTTCCTGAACATCCTGCACAGACATCATATCATTTACCTGCACCATTGCTGGTCTAATCCTGTTAATTATTAAGTGAATGCGCTTGATACCTTGTGCTTCTAGCAACCCGACTACCCGGTCGGCGTCACGGACGGAAGCAATCTCTGGTGTAGTCACAATCAAGGCTTCTTTTGCTGGGGCGATCGCATTTTTAAACCCCATTTCGATGCCTGCTGGACTGTCTAGCAAAATGTACTGATACTTTTGTGCTAGTGCATTCACCAATAACTTCATCTGGTCAGGATTGACAGCATCTTTAGTGCGGTTTTGTGCTGCAGGTAGGAGTACTAGATTAGGCTGTCGTTTATCCTTTACTAAAGCTTGCTCTAGACGACATTCCCTTGCCAAGACTTCAATAGCAGTGTAGACAATGCGGTTCTCTAGTCCTAGCAGCAAATCTAAATTTCTGAGTCCAAAATCCGCATCTACCAAAGCGACTTGACGCCCTGTTTTGGCTAAAGCCATGCCCAAATTTGCTGTGACTGTGGTCTTACCCACTCCTCCTTTGCCGGAGGTGATGACAATAATGCGAGTCATGATAGAAACGCGCTCGATTAGGTAGGGATTAATAGAAAATATAGAACAAGAAAGATATAAGTAACCGGGTGCAGATGAACCTAACTATGTTGAGTGTCGTTTGTCCTTCGTCCTTCGTAACAAATGACCAATGACCAATGACGATCTTCATTAGTGTTTGTACCGACGATCTACTTATATTTCTCAATTGCTCCTATTTCAGTTGGTTTCTAGAAAAATCAATAGCCCTGGTTATACGAATTCCTTGCGGCGTAATATGAGCCACTTCAGGATAAAATTGCGGTGGTGATTTTTCTGGTGCTCTGGCGACAGCATCAGCGATCCGCAACTGGGTTGGTTCCATTTGCAGAGCCATGATTAGACTTTCGCGGTTGCCACTAGCACCTGCATGGGCAATGCCACGTAGTCGTCCCCAAACCAGAATATCTCCATCTGCAACTACGATACCACCTGGATTTAAATCTCCCAAAATAATTACAGGCCCTGGGTGACGAAATTCCACGCCAGAACGTACTGTCATTTCTAAATAAAGGGCTTCTGCTAAGGGTTTGGCCGCTTTTAATTCAGAATTTAGAGAAACCTCTGGTTGTAATTGTTCTACAGAATAGCCTGAGCTAGCAGCAGCAATAGCTGTTTGCCGACGACTAGTGGAAACTAATTTTAACTGGAGTTGGACTTCGTTTAGGGTTTCGGCAAGTTCTTGTAGTTGTCTACCATCCAGTAAACGGTTCTGTGCTACAAGATGCACCATCGTGTTAGGTGCAAAGAAGCGATCGCTACCCAACAACCGCAGTTTTACCTGTTGCCAAATCTCAGACCAACTATTTTCCGTAGCAGGTACTTGAGTTTCTGTCGGTAAAATTAATAACAGTTTGTCCTCTTCTCTTTTAAACTGGACTTGAATATTGCTAATCACCGGACTTTCTGGTGTCGGTGGATTAGCGGAGTCTACTTCTGGGGAAGAATTGGACTGTAAATACAGGATGACAGAATCAACTTCTGCATCAGGTAGAACAGCGTCTGCCTCTACCTGATGAGAAGGAGTAGAATCTGTCTTCACCTGTTCAGAAGGAGTAGAGAGTGACTCTACATCAGGGCTCGTAGAATCAGAAGTCATGCAGCACTAGCCAAACTATGGGAACCGCGTCATTATTTATATATAGATTAGTTGCGTTTTGCAACACTAGTCTTCACAAATTGAAAATCCTTAACCACTGCTTTGACTTAATCGTTGATAAACAGTTGCTAGGGCGTCAGTATTACCAACATTTCCTGGGAACAGAACTACTGGTAGATTAGGATACTTTGGATGATCGCTTGGAGTTATAACCATTGAACAACCAGCTAAAATTTGACCTAGTAAACGTGCTGTAGTCAAGGTAAGACCAGTGCTCAAAACATCATTTGAGGTGATACCTCCCTTACTGATTAAAAATCCTATCTCAGAAGGTAAATCCTGGACAATGTCCATCAATAAACTGGATACTTTTGTACCAAAGAGTAACCGTGTCTCGATATTCTCAAATGAAAGTTCTTGACGACTGGTATACACAACTGGTGTTTTCCCAGCATGGAATGCTTTGTGGATGCTTTGGGTAACTTCAGTAAGCAATTGAGCAGATTGATCTTCACCTTGATCTAATAACCGCGTGACATCCACTTCAATACCTAGCGTACCCTCAGCTTTTAAAAGCACCTCTAGCTGCTGAGTGGTCTTTTTCACATGAGAACCAACAATGACCACACCTGGTTTGCCTCCTCGTACATACTGTGCCATTTTTTCTGGGGCAAGTGGTTGGGGAGGTAATGCAGCCAAAGCAGTTAAGATACTAGCAGCACTGCGGAATAAAAAGCGTTTGCCTTTGCTTGCTGCTGCTATGACGTCTTCGGCAAATCGATTGAGATCTGCTTGTGTTTGACCATCTACAACAGCGCACTGATTACCAGTAAGTTTCATCAAACGTTCTAAACTACCAGCGCGAATATCGGCAAGTAAGAACCTTTCTACTGACTCAGCACTAATCCGTCCTTGAGTTTTTTCTTCTACATATTTGGGTAAGTAACTATGACGGTAGCCAAAAACTGAGTCACGGGCAAACTCCGTCTCATGTACTGGAGTAGGAACATCGTTAATGATTAAGTAATGTATACTGTCGCGGGTGATCCGTCCACCTTCAAAAAACGCTGGTACTAAAAAATGCGCATCAAATGGACCAAGTTCTTGAGCAATGACATCAGTTTCTATTGGGTAATGTCCCCGTAATGTCGAATCAGAACGGCTGACAATCAGAAAATCGTGAATTCCCTCAGCCTCTATCGCTAGTTTAAGGTTATGACACACTTCTCGGGTAACAGATGCTGCAGAATCTGGGGGAAGGGCTCTTGTATTTGTGAGTACAAAGAAGATTGGTGAATCATCCTGTAATCCCAAACGGAGGGTGTCCACATCCCAGTGCATCAGCAGTAAGCAGCTATGGACTGTTTGAGAACCCGTGGGATCATCATCCAAGACAATTATTTTGGGTTTATTAGTCATGTTTCAATACAAGGGACTGGTCTACCTACCGAGATTGTACGCTTCACTCCGTTACACGCCAGGAGCATAAGCACTCATACCAATTCACCATAAACTTGATAGGCTTGGCAACTAGGGAGACAAGGAGGACAAGGAGGACAAGGGGATGGATTTGTATCAAGAATTTAGTGAAATGGTATCAGTTGCACGGCTTAGGGATTTGTTAGGTGATTGACAAATAAGTCTTGGTTATTTGCAAGCAATTTCTTATTATCTCGCAAAATGGTGTTGTTAAAGTCTTTGTAATTTTCTGATCTGTGCTTCTACAGCTAAGCCGATCTCCAGTATTTGATTGAAAAGTGGCGTGTATTGGGAGCTATGATCACTCAGTTGTAAGGATTGCTGATTTGATAAGTGATTGACAAATAAGTCTTGATGATTGGCAGGCAATTGTTTAGGAGTTCGTACACTTCGCTCGATTTTTAAAGCTTGCACCAAATCTTCCTTAAGCAATTGCAAGGCAGCGATCGCCTGGCTTCTATCATTTAGAATACTCTGTGATGTCTCATCTGACACCAGTTGGTCATTTGTATCTATTGCTTTGATGACTGCGTGATATTTATCAACCTCATCTAAAAGTCGTACCAGTGACTTCGGGAAAATTAAACTTCGCCAAAGCCAGCGTCCAGCTATCACACCAATGAATACTATAACAAATCCGATAATCAAGAGTATTGGAGAAGAACCAATTGTCGGCAAAATAATCAAGGCATAAATAAAACCGACGATGATTAAGGTCAATACCAGTGATAAGAGCATTTCACTGCGAAAAAACCCTAGTCGCTGCTCACGATTTGCCATCATAGAAGAACGGAAAACTTGATCTGCCTTGAAACCAGTTAACCGTCTGAGTTCTCCCTTAGTAATTTCCAAGCTGACTAAATCTGGCTGCACCGATGGATACTCTTGTTCAAAAAACTTAGACTTCAATGATAAAACTATCTCTTCGGTGAAAGTCGGCTTCTGTTCCTTTATGAGTCAATGCCCAGTAACTGACTTCACCATCTTTAGTCTTGATGACAGTCGTGATTGCCACATCAAGGGTTTGATCTGCCAAGAGAATTTTATCTAAATCAACATTCAGCAATAGCACTAAACTGTCTTCCTGATGGATACCACTATATGGTAATTTTGTCAATGCTAGTTCTTCCTGCATTCCTTTACGATACCCATCAAAGCGATAGACATTCCAGTGCCCTCTAGGGGAAAGGTTAAATTCCCAGTACTGTTCAGAATTTTTAATGCCAAGGAAGAACTCGAAGCAGGTGTTATTCCACAAACCGTGCTTTCGTGCTGGTGTTTCTGATGATACAGCACTTGGTTTTGCTATATCCGAGATAATCTCTACTTCTGTGAGGTCACCAAGAAGCTTATAGGTGAGGCTGAGTAGATTCGCATGTCGGGCAATATTCCCTGTAATCTCCAAATTAGGCAGATTTTGGCTGGAAGGGAAGGGTTGTAGGGAAAAGGTCTGGTGGTTCATTTGATCTGCTGAATGATATTGCGAATCGTTGCTTCTTGAGATTCGATACTTTCGGTAAGCTGAAACTGGACGAGTGCCCTGAGAAGGTTGTGTTCTGAATGCTTGACCTTGAAGTAGACATTTCCTGCCAAATAATCAGCAAAGAACCTGAGTCCCAACTCAAACGCAATCAAGCGGATTGCATCATATATGTACGCATAGTCATTCTCAGTGAGAAATGCTTTTGCTACAGAGAGATAACCTTGCAAAATTCCTTGGCAAAGGTCGGGATCGAAGCGAACAGTTTCCCATTGCTCGATTTCTTCTCCACTAGGATTGCACCCTGAGCGCAAGCAGTCGCCAATATCGTAATGTACCAGACCGGGCTTAACGGTGTCGAGATCTACCACGCTAACAGCTTGCTGAGTAGCAGTGTCAAACATGACATTGTTGATTTTTGGATCTCCGTGCATCAGCCGCAGAGGTAGCTGACCTGTAGCTTTGGCATCTTCCAGCACATGTGCCCAAGTTTGGCGATCGCTCACAAACTGCAAGCAATAATTCATTTCTGGTGATGGACGTACACTAGTCTTCTCTAGCACCTCGTGGTAGTGCTGAAGATAAAGTGGCGTAATGTGAAACCCTTCTAGGGTGTCGGCGAGTTTTTCTGGAGATAAGTCGCTGATCAGATTGTGGAACATGCCCAGAGCATAGCCAATTTCTTTGGCTTGTTCTACATCACGTAGGGTATCAAAAGACTGGGAGTTTTCAATGAAGCTTATTGCCCGCCAAAAAGAGCCAACTGCATCTTTGTAGTGATCTTGTTTGTCCTTGGTTAAAAGTACGCGCGGCACTTCCCAACGGCGATTTATGGGTGTGTGTTGGAGGCGATCGCGAACATGCTTTGTGAAGATACGCATGTTCTGCATCACAAGTTGGGGCTGGGTAAATACCTGGGTATTGATGCGTTGCAAGACAAAATGCTTTTCTTGTGCAGAATCCAGGCTGACTAAGAAGGTATCATTGATATTGCCATTTCCAAATGCTTGAATATCTGTTACAGTCCCACATTGCATGAATTGCTCTGCAACAGCAACAAGATGGTTTCTATCCTGTGTTTTGAGTTCTTCTGTCATGCTTGTTATATTTGCTTTACTCCCCTTATTAGTCAAGCTATTGTTGCATTGATGGGATCACAAGCGCAAATCAATTCCAGTATTCAACACAAAGACCTAAAAAACCGGGTTTCTTGGCAATCACTCAGCTTAGAAGCCCTCATTGCTCATTAAGAAACCCGGTTGTATAACCCATGCCCTATTTTCCCAACAAATAGTGCTTAGACATCATCGTAAGAAGCATAGTAAATCTTGTAGTATGACTTATAGTGTTTGTGGTCAGGATACCCATGGTGATGTTGATTTGAATCAACCTCATCTTTTGAACTAGGTGTTGTGCTGATCCATTTGGAAGAGATGTAATTACCTGTACTCAGCCGAGCAAAACCGTTTCTGTAACCAGTCACTGGTGGAAGTTGTGAGCCATTGTTAACACACGTCACAATTGCTGCATCAAGACTTGGATGGTTGCGAATATTGAGACATTCTCCAGGATGTGTATTTACGTAATATCTACCAGGACCATAATAAGCTGCTGAAGCTGTTTGGACGTGCGTCAGCATCGCAAATAAAATTCCGATACTGGCGAAAGTTAACCAAGCAGATTTGAAAGTTTTTTTCCAATTCCAATTGAGTTTAAACGGAGGAAGATCATAAGTAATATTCTCTTCTTCCGCCGCAATTACCATCTCAAGATAAGCAAGATATTCCATTACGAGTTCCTGCCTGGAAATTATTTAATGTTTGCAAAAAACTTGTCTGTTGCTTTTTAATGTTCATCTTAAAATTGCTAAGACTGATACCTATTATACAATATTTTTCACTTTTTCTACATTTTAAATTTTGACAAACAAAAAATATCTTTTTATCAACAACTCTATCATTAAACAACACCTCTGCATTGGTGGTGAGAACTAATAAGTGAGTCGATAGAATTAAAGCCAACTATGTTCAAGAATGTTACACTCTTGTTTTCTCCCTATGCCCTATGCCCGATCTTTACGAATCATCGTTTATTCTCACAGTCGTAGAAAGAGGATCTCTGCCTGATCGCGGAAACTCCCCACTATACAGCAAGGTTAGCGGGGAAGGATGTCAATACTTGGAGTTTGTTGACACTGAATTTTATTCTACTTGTACCTCACCCACAACTGGCTCTCCTGATTCACCCAACACCCGTGAATAGAACATACCTGCTAATACCGCACCCAAAATTGGCGCTACCCAAAACATCCATACTTGCCTAAAGAGTTCTACACCGGCAAAAATTGCAGGACCAGTACTACGAGCAGGATTTACTGATGTATTGGTTATAGGAATACTGATCAAATGAATGAGTGTTAATGCCAGACCAATAGCAACAGGTGCAAAGCCCTTAGGTGCGCGACCATCAGTTGAACCTAAGATCACCATTAAAAAAATGAAGCTCAGCACAACCTCTGTAATAAAACAGGCAGCCAGCGAATAACCTCCGGGAGAATGGACTCCAAAACCATTTGTTGCTAGTGGATTGGAACCAGAAAGTGTAAATCCTGGTTTACCAGTAGCAATTAAATAAACTACACCGGCCGCTAATATTGCGCCTAATACCTGCGCAAAGATATATGGAAGCAACTCAGAGCCAGGAAAACGCTTTCCTGACCAAAGACCAAATGACACAGCCGGATTTAGATGACAACCGGAAATATGACCAATTGCGTAGGCCATAGTGAGCACTGTAAGACCAAATGCTAAAGCAACACCTAAAAAGCCAATGCCTAGCGTATTTGATTTTAAATCAGGAAATGCCGCTGCAAAAACAGCGCTCCCGCATCCACCTAGAACTAAAACAAATGTTCCAACGAATTCTGCAATGCACCGCGTCAAAAGGGATACCATAATTATCTCCTTAAGCAATCAGTTAGGAATGTTAGCGGTAGAGTTTATGCATCATAGAGCAAGCTGAGCAATCCTATTTGAGTTAGGAAAATTTTAAACCTCAGTAAACCTGATTTTGTGGAGGATGTCTGATGCTTGGTTGAAGGAAAAGTTTGTCATTCTGAGCATAACAAAGTGGAGCGATCGCTTGCGTGTAGTTCCCGTAGACTCTGTAGGTAACTTGCTATTAGCTAGGTTTGGGTAGAGTCACCATCTCATTGGTTGATGAGATGCTTTACTACGCACTTTACTCCATTAGGAATAACATTGTTGAGTTTGAGAGATATTCTCTTAGAGAAACCTGATTTTCGCTCACCTAATGACTTAAGATTGCTCTATTTATACTAGAGTGTAATGGAACAATCCACAAAAGATACCATTTGTTTAAAATTGTTTAGAAAGTTTTTCTTGAAAAGAGCGCGTCCCGATTTGTCAGATTTATGGAGATATCAAAATTCTCACGTCGGGTATATCCATTCTTTCCGCAGTGAGATAATTCATAAGTTTTTTCGATATCATAAGCCAGAGGAAGAAGGATCAATGAGGTAGGTTTATGCTGGAATTATTGAAAAATCTATTTACAGCAGGACCATATGTTCCTCACGGACATTGTTACCTTTGGAATCCGGAGTTGGTCTGGCTCCATATTATATCTGACTCGTTGATTGCATTAGCCTATTATTCGATCCCAATCACCTTGGTCTATTTTGTCTACAAGCGAGAAGATCTGCCATTCAACTGGATATTTTTGCTATTTGGCATGTTCATAATCGCGTGTGGTACGACTCATTTGATGGAAGTTTGGACTCTGTGGCACCCAGTTTATTGGCTATCAGGCTTACTCAAAGCCTTGACCGCACTCGTCTCAGTATATACGGCATTGGAGTTGATGCGATTAGTACCACTAGCACTGGCTCTCCCAAGTCCAGCACAGCTTGAGACAGCCAATCAACAACTACTGCATCAAATTACAGAACGTCAGAGAGCGGAGGAAGCTCTGCAAAAGGCTAATGACGAATTAGAAACTAAGGTAAAAAATCGTACTATCGAATTAGCAAAAGCGAACGAAGAATTAAGAACAGAAATAGCTCAGCGTAAGCAGGCAGAGCAAGCACAGCGAAAAATACAGGAACGATTGCAAACTCTCTCTAGTAAGTTGATAGAAGCACAGGAGTCTGAGCGGCGTAATCTTGCTCGCGAATTACATGATGAAATTGGTCAAGCTTTGACAGCAGTAAAAATTAATTTGCAAAGCCTACAGCATTTATCTGATCAGAGTGAGACGGCATTGTTGACGCAAGAAAGTATAAGTATTGCTGAGGTTGCCTTGCAGCAGGTACGCAGTCTATCGCTCGATTTGCGACCTTCTCTACTGGACGATCTAGGGCTGGTAGCAGCGCTCAGGTGGTATATAGATCGCCAGAGCCAGCGTAGTGGAATTATTGGGGAGCTGCTAGCTGAACCTTTAGAGACCGAGCTATCTCCCAACCTAGAGACCACATGTTTTCGCATTGTCCAAGAAGCTTTGACTAATGTAGTACGGCACGCCCAGGCAAAACGAGTCACTGTTGAATTATGGCAGCAGGAAGACCAACTGCACCTGATCATTCGGGATGATGGGATTGGGTTTGATGTGCAAGCGGCTAGGGAACGAGCAACTCAGGGTGGGAGTTTGGGTTTACTGGGATTGGAGGAGCGAGCTGTACTAGTTGGTGGGCAAATAGATATACAATCTGAGATTGGTCAGGGCACCGAGATCCGTGTATGTTTGCCACTGGCTAACCATTAATTCGTGAAATTCTCCTAAAATATATGAAAAATTAGGTGGGCAGCCCAGAAGTTAACTCCTGCCCGTTTAATGAATGTATTTTTAGGGACAATGGAAATAAGAAAAGAATGCACGCTTGCAGTTAAAAGTTCTACAAGCGCATAAAGCTTTTCCCTAAAGAATGGCTCACCCAAGCCATAAAAAGCTAGTTCAGTCAAATGTTTTAGATTAAATGACTGCTGTTTCGCCTAAAAAACTTATTCGCATTTTACTAGCAGACAACCATACCCTTGTCCGCGCTGGTTTGCGTGCGCTACTAGAAAAAATTGAGGAAATACAAGTGGTTGCAGAAGCAGGTGATGGTCGTGAGGCTCTGCACTTAATTGCAGTCCATCAGCCTGATATAGTATTGATGGATATTGCAATGCCAGAAATGAATGGCTTAGAAGCAACAGCGCATGTGGTAAAAGAATTTCCTCAAGTGCGGGTGATTATTCTTTCTATGCATGCAAATGAAGAATATGTGTTGCAGGCATTACGTGCAGGTGCAATGGGTTACGTACTTAAGGACGCTGGTATCGGCGAACTGGAACTAGCAATCAGAGCGATCGCTCAGGGTGAAACCTATCTCAGTCCGGCAGTTTCTAAACACGTTGTTGCAGATTATGTACGACGAGTGGGTGGTGAGTCTAGTTCCCTTGAACAATTAACATCACGCCAGCGCGAAATCTTGCAGTTAATTGCAGAAGGGCGAACAACAAAAGAAATAGCTGACCTCCTATACCTCAGTGTCAAAACTGTTGAAACTCATCGTATGCAATTGATGAGACGTCTGGATATTCACGATGTTGCAGGTTTAGTGCGCTATGCAATTCGCATGGGGCTAGTACTTCCTGATGCTTGAATCTTTTATTGGTTCCCAAACAACGATCAAGGTTTTACTTTTGAAAACTCAGGGTTTTCCTGATTTAATTCTAAAAAAATTTCGCTTAACCTGTAAATATAAGTTGAGTGCTTGCTATCCAGCTTTCCTTAAAGCCAAGCTCACCACACAGGCTCCTTCACCTATCGGTGTTGCTTCAAAGATAGCGTCAACCAACTAAACTGATCCACCTAATATATATTGATATTGATTAAGACCGTCATTAGTCATTGCTGATGGTTTACGAAGGACAAAGAACAAATGACAAATGACAAGAAAGCTCTCTATTTGCCCAACGTCCACATCAATTAAAACAACAGGACGACCCTAGCAATCCGTGTCCTGCCAGGCACTCATTAGTAAATCTATGCTATCTCTTCGCATTCTTTTAGTAGACGACAACCCTGCTTTTCTCAAATCCACCACCCGTTTTCTGTCTGTGAATGGGCAACTAGAGATCGTTGGATGTGTTCTCTCAGGAGGAGAAGCACTAGAGCAAATGCCTACATTATCTCCTGATCTCGTGCTGATGGATTTGGCTATGCCTGGGATAAATGGTCTGGAAGCGACACGCCATATTAAAGCACAGCCAAATGCACCATACATTGTCATCTTAACGCTAAACGATAACAGCGAATATCGCGCTGCGGCTAAAGCAGTAGGAGCAGATGGTTTTGTCTCTAAGTCAGAAATTGGTACAGCTTTGCTGCCTTTAATCCACTCCTTATTTTTGCCTAGCAATGCTTAGCTCTAAGCGCCGAGTTAATCTTCCTCACTAGTAAGCATGAACTGATTAAGAACCTAATGCCACAAGCTTTTGACCGACAACTTCCATTTCCATCTATTACCACCTTAGGGCGAACCAGTGAGCAAATTAAGGCAGAGATTGAGGCTGAATTTGGTTTTTTCCCACCTTTCTTTGAACCAGCATGGCAAACTCCACAGGTGCTGGAAAACCTCTGGCAACAGACGCTCACTGCCTATGTGAATAATCCACTGCCAACTCTATTCAAAGAAAAACTGTCTGCTTACCTCTCTCGTTTTTGTGCTGTACCTTACTGCATGATTTGCCATAGTTGTACCTTACGTCCTCTAGGAATGAGTGCATCAGAGGTTTTGGCACTGCTAGAAGCATCCGTGCCAGCAGCAGAGGATATTGAAGAACATCTCAAGTTGTTAGCAGCACAGTCTGATTTCCTTACAAACTGGCCACAGCCAAACTCACACCTCGAGCAAAGCCTACTTTACTGTTCCACATTGATAGCCATACAAGACGCAAGCGAGTCTTGTCGGCAGCAACTGCGGCAGATTCTTGGAACTGTAAACTACCAGCATTTAGCGGCATTGATTGCTTACATCAAGACGTGTCATGTGTGGATGGAAACTCACCCAGAAGTAGCATATGAAGCAGATAAGCGCGTACAGGAGAATCTTGGTGCTTTACTCGAAGCAGAACCACAACTAGCCGAGTTTTTCCTGAACTACAAACAAAGGGTGAAGTGTGAGTGCCAAACTCGGGCAGAACAACTGGCTGAGTTAGCACAACGTCGGCGTCAAGAGCAGATATTGAGACAGCAAGCAAAAAGAGAGCAAATTTTAGCAGGAATGGCTCAGCGCATTCGCCAGTCTTTGAAACTGGAGGAGATTCTGGGCACTACAGTGTCTGAAGTGCAACAGTTTCTCCAAACTGAGCGGGTATTTATTTACCGTTTCCAGCCAGACTGGAGTGGGTATGTGGCAGTAGAAT
>JAJPJF010000271.1 GCA_021324415.1 Nostocales cyanobacterium Centralia_MAG_434 | reverse complement strand
GCCTCTTTTAACAGGAAATTTAATAGTTCAATAGCACAGTACTTGCCAACCAGTAAACTGGCAAATCAGCCATGAGCTAGAAGGTGACTTGCTCTCGTGGCTGCTTGCCATTCCGATCTTTCATCCACTGGAAGGAAACAAAGTTGAGTAACAGACCAATAATGAACAAAATTACCATGAGCATGATCTGATACCAGGCGATCGGCGGCACTATCACGTCGGCAAGGAGATGGAAAAAATTTAGTACCGTGTACAACACTGTTAAACCAAAGTGAATACTTCGGTAGCGCCTCACATCAATAAACGCAGTAGCAATGATTGCAAACATCGGTAACACAAAAAAGCCCAACATCAACCACATAATTAAAGCAATTTCTGCCATACTTTTGGCATGGGATTCTGCCACACTCAGATCGTGAAACAGGGGCATTAATCCTAATTGTGTGTGAAAGAGAAGTCCCAGTAGGAAAACAATCCAAAGGATAACGATTTTCTCTTGATATTTAATTACCATACTATTTTTCACTCTCATATTTTACTAACTACTGATGATCTTATTTCATCAATTCCTAGGGTTTAGAGGAATATGCTTTATTTTTAATAAAACAAGAATTGAAAAATTGAATAATTTAACCGTTATCTAGATACTGTCAAGAAGTATCATAAATTCTTAATAATTTTCAACTTGTCAAGTGCCAAATTAGCCTTGTCATTACCCCTATCTCTTGATATATGCATATAGGCAATTTATATCTAAATTAGTAAACGCTTATATATATCAAAAGATATATAACATAAACATAAACATATTAAACGTCAAATTATATCTTTTCTTTTTTCAGAAAAAGCTCCATGATAAACTTGAAATTTCTATTAAAAGACTTATGGGTCAATGACTCCCAGCTAGATGTCAATCCCTACCTTTTTTAGTTCTGCCTAAGAAATTTGTAGTATAAAACATACATTGCTATGGTTGGTTGCTGCACAACTAGAAAATATTAGAATAATTCCCTAAGAATCTGCCAAAATTGCTATATTCCTTGCTCTAAGATTAACCATTAATCTAGCTGCGTAGGAAAAGAAAACAGTTGCTCTATGGACGTTGTATGTCCTTTTATTCTCGAATAAAGCAGTTTTTGCTTGGTCGCACTTTACCAACAAGTGATCATCATCACGAGCGTTTGAATAACGCCGCCGCCTTAGCCGTACTTTCCTCAGATGCACTCTCTTCAGTGGCTTATGCAACTGAGGAGATTCTCAAAGTTTTAGTGCTCGCAGGCAGTGCAGTTATCGGAGGCTCTATTTGGATTGCTGTGGCGATCGCATTGCTACTATTGATCATCACCCTTTCCTATCAACAAACAATCCGTGCTTATCCCAATGGTGGGGGAGCCTACATTGTTGCTCATGACAACTTAGGACTTTATCCTGGTTTGATTGCAGCCGCAGCCCTGATGATTGACTATGTCTTGACGGTGACGGTTAGTATTGCCTCTGGAGTAGATAACCTAACCTCCATTCCTCAACTGCAGCCATTACGACATTTCTCTGTAGAACTGTGCTTGCTGTTTATTGGCTTAATCATGCTGGCAAATCTCAGGGGTGTCAGAGAATCAGGCAGGATTTTTATGATTCCTACCTATGCATTCATCGTCAGTGTGTTTGTGATGATTGGCGTAGGTTTCTTCAAACAGGTGACTGGACAGATCGATGCAACTGTTCCAGTAATACAGCCAACAGAACCACTAGGTTTGTTTCTGATATTGAGAGCATTTTCTCAAGGATGTACGGCATTGACAGGGGTCGAGGCGATCTCGAATGGTGTTCCAGCCTTTAAACCCCCCGAATGGAAAAATGCGCGTCTGACGATGGTTTACATGGGTTTGATTCTCGGCATCATGTTTCTAGGCATCACTCACTTTGCCAATATCTATCATATTGTTCCTAACCCAAAAGAAACCGTAATTTCTCAGTTAGCTCACAATATTTTTGGCCATGGCTTGTTCTACAATTTTGTGCAAGTGGCAACGCTGTTAATTCTATTGTTAGCAGCAAACACAAGTTATGCAGACTTTCCCAGGCTTTCCTCTCTTTTGGCGCGTGATGGATTTGCACCTCGGCAATTAGCACTGTTAGGTGAGCGTTTAGTTTACTCCAACGGGATTATTTTGCTCAGCTTGTTCGGTGCTAGTTTAATCATTGTCTTCAAGGGTAGCGTTGACAGTTTGATTTCTCTTTATGCTGTAGGTGTGTTTACGTCCTTTACCCTCTCTCAAGCTGGAATGGTACGCCACTGGTTTAAAGAGCGTTCACCTGGTTGGCACTCCAGAGTTTTCATGAATGGGTTGGGAAGCATAACTACAGCAGTTGTTCTGCTTGTGATTTTGCAAACAAAGTTCCTAGCAGGAGCATGGGTGGTCGTTGTTGCAATTCCCGTGATTGTGAGCTTATTTTTAGCAATTCATCGTCACTATCGCTATGTAGCAGAACGTCTTAGTTTGCAGGGAATGCCGCCTATGGCTTATCTTCCCAGACCCAAACCAGAAGTTGTGACTCATCCTGCGGTGGTGATTGTGGGCTACCTACACCGAGGAACAGTAGAAG
>JAJPJF010000380.1 GCA_021324415.1 Nostocales cyanobacterium Centralia_MAG_434 | reverse complement strand
GTAAGGCGCAGACCATATACAGTTGTGCTGTTCGATGAAATTGAGAAAGCACACCCTGATGTATTTAATATGCTCCTGCAAATCTTGGATGATGGTCGCCTCACTGATGCTAAAGGTCGAACAGTGGACTTCAAAAATACCCTGTTGATTATGACTTCCAACATCGGTTCTAAGGTGATTGAGAAAGGTGGTGGTGGTTTGGGCTTCCAATTCTCTGAGAATGAAGCTGAAGCTAGTTACAACCGTATTCGTACACTAGTGAATGAAGAATTAAAGGCTTACTTCCGTCCAGAGTTCCTCAACCGGGTTGACGACATGATTGTCTTCACCCAACTCAAGAAGGATGAAATCAAGCAAATTGCTGACATCATGTTACGTGAAGTCTCAAGCCGCTTAACAGAAAAGGGCATTACCCTTGAAGTTACTGAAGTCTTCAAAGATCGGGTTGTACAAGAAGGTTATAATCCTAGCTACGGTGCTAGACCATTGCGTCGGGCAATTGTGCGCCTTTTAGAAGATTCTCTGGCAGAGGCTATGTTGTCTGGTCAAATAGCAGAAGGCGATACTGCCATTGTTGATATTGATGATGATGGTCAGGTCGTTGTACGCAAATCTGAGAAACGAGAGTTATTACTCGCAAATATAGGCTAAGATTTCCGTTAAATTTTGCCTCTTTGTGCAACTTTTCATCTCAAAAAATTATAACTCTCACTTTGGGGCAGACTACTGGTCTGCCCTTTTTATTGTTGAGTCGTTATTATGTCTGTGGCTTCTGGAACCTCAACAACACTATCAGCATAACCAGATATAGAAGTCCAACCATCGACTGCATCTTTAATAAAACCGGCTACAGGTACAGCAATGATTAATCCCAGCACATTACCAATATAGGTTCCTACTAGTAAAGAAAGTATAACCCATATTGGTCTGATTCCTGTAAATTTACCCAAAAGCCGAGGAGCGATCGCTTGGTCAATCAACTGGTCAATAACAATAGCGATCACGAAAAGCTTGACTGCCAACCAGAAGTCGTGTGCAGCTGTGATTAAAGTAATCAAGATGAGACTTAGAATATCACCGAATGGAATTAGGCTCATAATTCCTATGGCAAAACCAAAGAGTAAACCAAAAGGAACTTTGAGAAGTAAAAGCATTAATGTCTGTGAAACTCCTACCAGAAAAGCCAAAGCGACTTGACCAATTAAGTAATTCTGGAAATTTTGCTGAAGTGATTGCTGTATATGTTGCCCAAAACTAGGTAATTTTTTAAATAGAGCCTGCCAAATCCTCTCACCATCTAATAAAAGATAAAAAGTGAGTACTACTGTAATTAATGCCTCAGAAATGCTATCAATAGTATCTAGAACCAGGCTAAAAAGTTTATCACTAAGATTATCCAATTCATGACCTAATTGATCAACTATTCGAACACTTATCTCGTTCAAATTTAGCTTTAAATTTTGGTTGATCGCCCAATCATTGAAAATCTGTAGTTGTTTATCACTTGAAGCAATCCACTGAGGAAGTAGTTTCACTATCTCATTAAATTGCTGGAGAACAATAGGAAATAAAGTGACACCTAAAGCTAAGAGAATTAATAAAGTTGATATAAAAACTAATGCTACAGCGTAGCTATGCTTAACTCCATTTTGCTTTAATAGCGAAACAGGATAATTTAAAATAAAGGCAAGCAAAGCTGCTAAAACAAGAATTGTGACTAGGGGTTGAAAATATTGAAAAAGGCGAAGTGCTAACCACCCATTAAGAAAGACTGAAGGAAAGAGAAGTGTTAAAATTAACCAACGCAGTAGTTTATTAATGGAAAACGTCATCTTAATTGAAGAAGATAATTCTGATTAAAATACTTTTATCTTCAATCTTACACCTACTTGATCCATTACATACAAATTATTTGCTCTCTTCAAGCCTAATACAATTTAGTGAATTCTTATCTAGAGTCCCAGCTTCTTCAAGAAACCGAAGTTCTTCATAACACCTAAATCCTAGGTTTCCATAAAAGCATTAAATTGTTCCTGATTGATTCGTCCTGCTTGATATAGCGTTTCTATAATTTCCGATAGTCGTAAAACTGCATGACCTTGATAGCCACTTTCTCGTAATCTATCTTTTACACCTTGTTCATGGTCAATCAGGACTACAATATCATTTACATTTAATCCTGCAGATTTTAACTTTTCAGATCCTTCAATAGCACTTTTACCACTGATGAGAATATCATCAACTACCACAACCGTTTCACCTACATGAAAGTTACCTTCAATCAATCTCCGGGTTCCATGTGCTTTCACTTCCTTGCGTGGAAAAATCATTGGACAGTGAAGACGTAAGGATAAACCAGTGGCAGTAGGTAAGGAACCATAGGGAATACCAGCTATTCTATCAAATTTTAGGGTTTTTAAAATATCCTCGTAAGCACTGAGAACCTGATTAAAAACTTGAGGATTGGAAATGATTTTGCGTAAGTCGATGTAATAAGGAAATGTTGCCCCCGATGCTTGCACAAATTTACCAAACATGATACACCCAATGTCATAAAGTTGTAAGATTAAGTCCTGATGGGGATGCTGATTCAAAAAGCAAACATCAGGTAACCACACAGAGCAACTAGAAGCATCATGGATAATTTCACTTCTGACTTGATTGACTTCTTCCTGTAAAGACTGCACTTGTTGTGATAAATCTTCTTGTGCCAAAATATCAGGAGAAACTGGAATCAGCAAACCGTCGCCGTTCGTGTTTAAACCAGACGCTAATATTTTGGTAAAGTTGTTTTTGTCTGCCCAAATACTGCGAGCTATGATAATTCGTTCAGGAGCAATGGTACGGACACGTGCTAGAACGTCGGGTTTTGTCGTTCCTACTTCCAAACCTAATTGTTCTGGTGTACCCCAATTTCTCGATTCCTTTACTACCTGTAAATAAAGAGGTAGCTCGGTTGGATTTGTAGGATATTGTTGCAACTTTGTAGCAGCAGGATTGGAAGTACATGACAAAATAAAGACTGCCTTTTCAGGATAAACCAAAAATGGTGCTACGTGGTCTTGTCCTGCATAGGGATTTAAAGTAATCGCATCCACACCCCATTCGACAAATACAGCATGAGCAAAGATAGTACTTGTGTTTAAATCACTATGTTTTGCATCTAAAATAATCGGAATATCAGCCGGAATAACTGCAAGAATTTGATGTAGTAATTCTAAACCTGGAATGCCCAATGATTCATAAAAACCAAGTGTAGGTTTATATGCACAAACTTTATCAGACGTTTCAGAAATTATAAATTGTAACCAATCCCGTAAATTAACGAGTATGTCTGAAGATGTGTAATGTATTGGCATCATTTCAGGATTGGGATCAAGTCCTACAAATAGTAAGCTTTGATTTTTGGCGATCGCACCATTCAATTTATCTAAGAAGTTCATATTCTATTGCCTTATTTGATATCTTGCACCTACATGAAAAACTAGGTTTTCTGTAAATTACAATGCTATTTTAGCTTTTCTTCTTCTTTAGAAGATAATTAAATTTTCAACAATGATTTAGGATTGCCATATTTCAAAATTATTTTTAAGTAATGGAATGATAACATTCATTCCATTAATGGGAATACTAGAGTGGCACAATAAAACTATGGATCTCAGTACATGGAAGTAAATTTTAATACTAAAAATATGCTTTCTGGCTACCGCGTCACTGAAAAAGTCTACTCAGGGATAAAAACCATAGTTTTTCGAGGAATCAGAGAAAAGGACCAAAAACCTGTCATCATCAAAGTGATGCGGAATGAATATCCCAGCTTCAGTGAAATCACTCAGTTTTGCAATCAGTACAATATTACTAAAGACCTAGATCTTCCTAGTATCGTCAAACCTTATAGCTTAGAAAACTATCACAATAGCTATGCATTAGTTATGGAAGATTTTAGTGGTATTTCTCTGTCTAGTTATATGACTGCTTGTGGGAAGCAAAAAAGCAAAACAGAATTACCTATAAGTGAATTTCTCCATATTGCAATTCAAATTGCCTCTACACTTGCTGGACTACATCGTCACTTTATTATTCATAAAGATATTAAACCTGCCAACATCCTGATTCACCCCGGTACTCTTGAGGTTAAGCTGGCTGACTTCAGTATTGCCTCCCTCCTGCCTAGAGAAATTCAATGCCTCACTAGCCCTAATCTTTTAGAAGGAACGCTTGCATACATTTCTCCAGAACAAACGGGAAGGATGAACCGAGGCATTGATTATCGCAGTGACTTTTATGCTCTCGGTGTCACTTTTTTTGAACTCCTCACCGGACGATTACCCTTCACTGGTAGTGATCCGATGGAGCTCGTTTACTGTCATATTGCCCAACAACCACCAAATGCTAGTAGCATTAACCCTCAAATTCCCTCAGTGATTTCTAGCATAATTAGCAAATTAATGGCAAAAAATGCCGAAGACCGATATCAGAATGCCTTAGGGTTAAAAAATGACTTAGAGATCTGTAAACAACAGTGGGAAAAAACAAAAAAGATTGTGGATTTCCCTTTAGGAAAGCAAGACGTTCCAGACCGTTTCCTCATTCCTGAAAAACTCTATGGTCGCCAACATCAAGTAGAAACACTACTTGCTGCCTTTGAGCGGGTGAGCAAAGGAACAACTGAAATGATATTGGTTGTTGGTGACTCTGGAACTGGTAAAACTGCAGTAGTGAATGAAGTCCATAAACCTATTGTGCGACAGCGTGGTTACTTCATCAAAGGTAAATTTGACCAGTTCCAACGTGATATTCCTTTGTCAGCATTTGTGCAAGCTTTTCAGGACTTAATCGGGCAAATCTTAAGTGAAACTGATGCCCAAATTGAACAATGGAAAGCCAAGCTTCTATCAGCATTGGGCACACAAGGTCAAATCATGATTGATTTGCTCCCTAACCTCGAACTGATTATAGGCAAACAACCTCAAATTGAGGAACTTTCTGGTACTGCTGCTCAAAATCGTTTCAATTTATTGGTTCAAAGATTTATTCGAGTCTTCATCACTGGAGAACATACCCTTGTCATTTTTTTAGATGACTTACAATGGGCAGATGCGGCTTCTTTACAACTGGTTCAATTATTAATGAGTGACAGTAATGAAGTCAGCGATAGTATTCATTTTTCTTCACCATTTTTAGGAGAAGCAAAAAAGGAAAGTGAAGTTGAAGCAGGTTTTCTATTAATTGGTGCGTATCGAAACAACGACATTTTAAGGTCTCATCCTCTTGAATTAATACTCAATAAAATTCAAAAGACACGAGTCGTTAATACTATTGTCTTAGAAGCTTTGAATCAGGCTGATTTAAATTGCCTGATAGCTGAAACTCTACATTGTTCAGAATTGGCTGCTGTTCCTCTTACTGGACTGGTATTTACAAAAACTAAAGGAAATCCATTTTTTACTCATCAATTTCTCAAGTATTTGCATAGTGAAGGAATCATAAATTTTAACTTTGATTTAGGGCAGTGGCAATGTGACATCGCCAAAGTTAAAGCATTAGCTTTAACAGATGATGTTGTGGAATTTATGGCACTTCAAATTAATCAATTGCCAAAAAGCACTCAGGAAGTCTTAAAACTTGCTTCCTGTATTGGTAATCTATTTGACTTAAAGACTCTTGCTATTGTTTATCAAAAAGTGGAGGGAGATACAGCAGCAGACTTATGGCCAGCCTTAACTAAAGGTATTGTTTTGCCTGAAGCTGAAGTTTATAAGTTATTTCAGGATGGTAATAGATTACCATCACTAGTTGACAATTCACTGTTAACTAGTGATAGTCAACCATCAACAACGACTAATTCCCAGTTACCGAAATACAAATTTGTCCATGATAGGATACAACAAGCTTCATATTCTCTAATTCCTGACTCTCAAAAACAGATAATTCACTTAAAAATTGGGCAAAGACTGCTGAGTAATACCCCAGTTGAAAAACGCGAAGAAAATATTTTTGAGATTGTCAATCAGTTCAATATGGCACAGGATATTGTGACTCATGAGATTGAGCGAGATGAACTCATAAGGATGAATTTGATTGCTGGACGTAGAGCTAAAGCATCAACAGCCTACTCAGTAGCGATTAAGTATTTAACTACTGGTATTCAACTACTAGCAGATAATAGCTGGGAGACAAAGTATGATCTGACTCTAGCTTTATATGAGACAACTGCAGAGACCGCGTACTTGGCTGGTAACTTTCAGCAGACAGAGAAACTCATTGAGGTAGTGTTGGTAAAAGCAAAAACTCCATTGGATCAAGTGAAAGCCTGTGAAATCAAAATACAAGTTTATGGGGCGCAGAACAAAGCACTAGAAGCTGTGAATACTGCTCTATCCTTTTTGAAGTTATTAGGGGTGGATTTTCCAGATCATCCTAATCAATCAGATGTTCAATATAAATTGGAGAAAACCGCTTTAAATCTGTCTAATAGGCGTATTGAAGACTTAATTCACCTGCCACAGATGACTGAAGCCCAACCACTGGCTGTTATGCGAATATTATCTTGTGCAATTGCTCTTGCCTATCAAGCGGCTCCTGAACTATTCCCACTGATTATAGTTAAACAGATTAATTTATCAGTTGAATATGGGAATGCACCTTTATCTGCCTTAGCCTATGTTGCTTATGGGTTAATGCTCTGTGGAATAGTGGGAGATATTGAGTCTGGGTATGAATTTGGTAAATTAGCTAAGAATCTTGTGTATCAGTTCCAGGCTAGAGAAGTTACTGTTAAGGTTCTTGAGACATTTAATCAATTTATTAGGACTTGGAAGGAACATATTCGGGAGACATTAAAACCTCTCCTAGAAGTTTACTCTGCTGGTTTAGAAGCAGGAGATTTAGAATTTTCTGCTTATGCTCTTTATGCTTACTCTTACACTGCATATTTTATGGGTCAAGAGTTAGCTAGGCTTGAACGTGAGATAGCAACATATAGCAACGCTATTAGGCAAATCAAGCAAGAAAGGATCTTTTATTGGAATGAAATCTATCGACAGACAATCTTGAATTTACAAGGGCATGTGACAGATCCATGTCGTTTAATTGGTGAAGCCTATGATGAAGAGAAAATGTTACCCTTGCATCTTTACAGCAATGATGCTATTGCCCTTTTTGACTTATATTTCTGCAAAATGCATTTGTGTTACATGTTTACCGACTATTTTCAAGCATTTACAAATGTCAGCTTGGCAGAAAAGTATTTACACGGCGGTATCGGGAGAGTTATGTATCCTAACATAAGTTTTTACGATTCACTGACAAGGCTGGCAATATATTCTAGTTTTAAGCAAGATGAACAACAACAAATCCTCCAGAGAGTGATAGATAATCAGAAAAAAATGCAGAAATGGGCTCATCATGCCCCAATGAATTATCTACATAAATTTTATTTGGTGGAAGCTGAACGACATCGGGTTCTCGGTAACAATATCGAGGCAATGGAATTGTATGATCGAGCCATTGCTGGAGCAAAAGAAAATGAGTATATCCAAGAAGAAGCTCTTGCCAACGAACTTGCTGCAAAGTTTTACCTACAATGGGGTAAGCAGAAGATTGCTCAAACTTACCTAACGGATGCCTACTATGGCTACTTTCGCTGGGGAGCATTAGCCAAAGTTGAAGATTTGATAAAACGCTACTCCCAATTGCTTTCTCCTATTTTTCAGCCAGAAAAACATAGCTTCTATTCCAATAAAACTTCCTTATCAAACCTTAGTAATAGCAACGCTGGTGGATCTAATACAAGCATTTCAGACTCTCTCGATTTATCATCCGTGATCAAAGCCTCGCAAGCACTCTCTGCAGAAATAAATCTGGATCAGTTGCTTTCTACCTTAATGGAAGTTTTGATAGAGAATGCGGGAGCTTCTAAGTGCGCTCTAATTCTTAGCGAAGGTGATAACTTGAAGCTCACTGTTAGTGCAGTGAGTTCAAGTTCCAATTTTGCAATTGTCTCTACAGATTTCCCATCAGTACCTCTAGAGTCAAGCAGCGATGTTCCCGTTACCTTGATCAATTACGTTAAACGCACCCAGGAGTTATTAGTCATTGATAAAACAACAGATGTTGTTTCGATAGTAGGAGATCCTTATATTGTCCTTCAGCAACCTAAGAGTCTGTTGTGTATACCAATTACTAATCAAAGTAAATTTATCGGTATTCTATATCTAGAGAATAATCTAACTACGGCAGCATTTACAGGCGATCGCGTAGAAGTTCTCAAATTGATTACGACTCAAGCTGCAATTTGCCTAGAAAATGCCATACTTTACAGCAATTTAGAAGAAAAAGTCAAAGAGAGAACACAGGAACTTAACGAAAAAAAAGAAAGTTTGCAGCAAGCTTTACAGGATTTACAAAATACCCAAGCTCAATTAATTCAAAGCGAAAAAATGTCCGGTTTAGGACAGATGGTTGCGGGAATTGCTCATGAGATTAATAATCCTGTCAATTTTATTGATGGTAATATTACTCATGCTCGTCAGTATATTCAAGACTTACTCGATTTAATATCTTTTTATCAGCAAGAATACCCTAATCCTTCTTCTTCAATTAAGAAAAAGATTCAGGAAATTGAACTAGATTTTTTAGTAGAAGACTTGCAAAAGCTTTTAGAGTCTATGAATGTTGGAACCTCTCGCATCCAAAATATTGTATTGGGTTTACGCAACTTCTCTCGTCTAGATGAAGCTGATATGAAAGCGGTAGATATTCATGAGGGAATTGAAAATACTCTCATGATTTTACAGCATCGACTTAACGCAGACAATAATTATCCTGAAATTAAAATTATCAAAGAATACGAACGCCTACCTCCAGTGACTTGTTATCCTTCTCAGTTGAATCAAGTATTTATGAATATCTTGAGTAATGCGATCGATGCTCTTAAGCAGATGATCAAAAATAAAGAGGATCTCATTCCAATTCAAGATCCAAAGATTCACATTCACACTGAAATAGTAGATTCGAATACTGTAAGAATTCGCATTGCTGATAATGGTCCTGGCATGAGTACTCAAGTCCAGAAGAAAATCTTTGACCCATTTTTTACAACTAAACCTGTTGGTAGTGGTACAGGTTTGGGACTATCGATTAGTTATCAAATTATTGTGGAGAAACACAAGGGTCGGTTAATATGTAAGTCGGCATTAGGACAAGGAACAGAGTTTATCATTGAGATACCTATGTAAGTTGAGGGAAATTTTTCTCACTACTCATCAATGAAGTGTACTCAATCTTCTTGACAGAGAATCATCTGTTAAAAACTGATCATGGAAGAATTCTAGTAACGGTTTAACGTGGATGTCTTCCAGCCATTCACCAGCTAAATCCTCAATAATATGATGCTCTGCAAGCAGAGTTTCTTTAGAGAAATGCCGAATTATAGGGTGTATGAAAGTACTGAGAGCAGAGCGTTCAACATCATCTTTACGGATGCGTTCAACTGCAAAAGTATCAGGACTTGCGTATATAATATCAAGTCCAAATTCTAGCGTAACAATATAGTAATCTTGTTGTTGACCCAGCTCACTATCGTGAACGTAATTTGTAGGTATATCTTCATAGTAACGTGCTACTTTCCCATTTTTGGAAATCACTATGAGATCGCAGAGAAAGCCAGTTTGTTGCCACAATCCTGAGCTTCGATTTACTCTTTTGATAATCGCCTCTGTTAAACTTTGAGGTGTGCAATCAATGAGTTGATAAGGTAAATCTTGATTATGATACTTACACTCTAATATGTGGTGTAGTGCATGGATATTATAACGAAAACCATGAATAAAGCCAGATTGTTTCTTCTTATAATCTCGCATGTGCATCAACGATCCGATGAAATACAAATCTTTGATGTTAGTCGATTCCCATTCACTAGTCTGAGCCGGAAAGCGTTTGTTGATAACTAGTTCTGGTTTACATGATTCGTCAAAGATAGAATCATCAAAGCGGAAGCCAGCACACAAAATTATGCGATCATAAACCAAATCTTCTATTTCTCCGCCAGCGTGTTTGTAAGCAAAGGATACGAAAAACTTATCATCTAGGTGCCTGATGTTTTCTATAGCAGCGTCTAGTACTACATTCTGTGACTTCAATTGGTATGTATCTAGTAAATTGTTATTGACTGCTCGCAAATGACCTACATATTTAGTCTTCCATGCCATGGAAACTGGGTTTGGACTGGCGATATGGATAAGTGCAGTGGTTGCTAGTAGATTGTCAGCAGTTTCAAACCCTGAATTGCCTTTACCAATAATCAATACCCTTTGATTGATGAAGTCTTCTGGATTTATAGATACATTTGTGTAATTTTCAGCGAACTCGATACCAGGAATGGGTGGGATGTATGGTTTAGAGTAACCAGTAGCGATAATTAAACGAGCAGCCAAATAAACATTACTCTGGCTGTCAACTACCATAAATTGCTCTTCTTTTGTGATCTTGATAACTTGGCAGTTGTATTTAATGTTGAGGTGAAAGTGAACAGAAAAATCACCCAAGTATCTCACAAGGTCATCCGTGTGTGGTAAATACTGGCGGCTATAATTCTTAAACAGCATTTCTTCACTATCACTCAGTAAAGAATTCCAATCCCATCTCAGGTTAATTTCTGGATCATCATATCCTGTATAAATCTTATTAATTGAAATCAACTGCTTGTGTCTAGGAAACTTTTTAAAAAAAGTTCCTGCAGCCTCTCCTGATTCCAGAATAAGATAATTTCGATTAGCTTTCTCCAAAAAATAACCTAGCTGTAATCCTGCAGGACCAGCACCAATAATTAAATATTCAAACTCTGCTGCTAAATTCATTACTTTAATTCGGGAGATTTAAATACTTTGTTATCTACCTGAAATTACAAAGGATTTAGGTATATGATGAGATAAAAACCTTATGATTTCAGAAATTATAGATAACGTGACTCTTTAACGATTTGATCTATATAGCTTTTACTTACTGCTCCTTGATAGGATGCTTTTCTGCATATGTCATCATCTCCTCAACAGCTTCTGTAAAAACTTCAAATACTTTCTCAACTACCTCAAAAATTTGGATTTTTTGATTTTCTGTTAATTTTATTTTTTCCATAAACTGCCGTATATTATCATTTTTTATTGTATGGTCAGCTTCCACACAAAGATGATATCTTCCAAAATAGGGATAGCTTTGATTCGTAGTTTCTTGAAGTTCCTGCACTACTTTTGCAGTTAAGGATAACGCAACATTCCCTGTAGCCTCTATTGCCTCAAGCGCTGCTAGCACCACAACAGGTTCTGCTTTAAACGTATATAGTGCAATTTGATGGTAAATTAGCCTTGTTTTATATGTTTCTTCGCCCCAAAAAAATCTCATGGCATCACTGAACTTCATGAAGTGGTTCAATCCTAATTTTTCAAGATCTTCTAGAAACCACTCCCAGTGATCGTCATCTTCATAAGTGTGCTTGTTAATTAATTCCTGAATTGGGTCATCAGTTGGCTCTTTTCGGAAATCATATTTATTTAACTGACCAAAACTCATGGCAAAAGGAGTTAAACAAGGTGCCCAAGCCAGTCTTTGTTTTGGGTCGATACTTTTATTTTGCAGGTATTTAAACAAACGTAGCTGTGAAAAATATTGCTTCTTTTTTTCAATGAATGCAAGGACTTCTTTCATTATTAGCACCCAATATTTAAATTGCTTTTAAAGCTTCTGTATCACCTTTTTTATTGTTGATATTGCTTTGCTTTAAAAGGTCTATTCAATAGATATTAGATTTTCTGGTAGAAAAATATATCAGTGATTGTCTAGATTTTTTTCATAATTTTTGATAAAAAAATACAAGGTTATTTTAGATACTATTTAATTTTTCATGAATTTTTAAATTTTTGAATCATTTTATCTGTTTATTACACTCTGCCAGCAAATTGATGCTTTTGCTATGGCTAAAAGATGGCTAAGACAATTTACAAAGCTTGGCACTACTTGTTTGAGGCTGTGTGTTCAGATGAATTCAGTATTATGTATTTATAATAACATTTATTTTATGATATTTTAAGTAAAAATATTTAGTATGTCAAAATTCTATGACATTTTGAGAAGCACAAAATATTTTTCTACCTTGCTTACCAAGGAAAATCTCTGTCAAAAGATAGTTGTAAATATGTACATCAAGCCAAAGCTATAAATTGATACGAGTACATTAATAACTTGATTCAAGATGCATATAAGCCCTAAAATATGGTAATATACTACGCTCTTAATATCTTGGTAAGATAAAATGAGCGCTGTAGACTCCAGGTACTTGTTCATAAAATGCTTAAATTGGTTAAATTAAAATCAACCAGTTCTTAAATTGCCTGTTTGCAGAAAGATGGTTAGAAAATCGTCCTACTAAACGCTTCCCATAACCTATTTTTCCTACCAGAGGTGCTGCACATTTTTTCATAGTTAAAAATAATCTGACTATAGCTAGAAGCAATGTATACCTTATTTTTTGTAGTCTTCTATCCTAGGAGGTGTATTGGAAGCGTTCAGATTTTTTCGTTTTTTGTAACTAAGGCTCTACAGTCAGCTACATCTCAATACTTATTGAAGAACTAAATGCAGCCTTTGGCTAAATCCATACTGTTACCGATGAACGAAAAAGTTATGCATCATCAATTCATCTCTTTGCAATCTGATTTCAGTAACATTTTGTTATCTTCTGATAAGAAACTTAGTCTTTAACAACTTGTAGCAACTGTCATTGGAAAAATATCCATCAAAGTAAATTCCCAGTCATTTTCCATTGGTTTTAGTTCATACCATTTAATCACCACCATTCACCAATTTTTTGTGACTCACTTCTGTAAATATAGGTAGTAGAAATTTGAGATGAACATAGACAAGTTACAAATAGACAAGTTTGTTCAGCAAGCACAGATGATGTACAGGCATTTAGCGGATTTGTACCAAAGTGCAAACACCGTACCTCTAAAGCCAGAGCTATTACCGCAAGCTTTCATGCAACTCGGTAGCGCTTCAGAAATAGTGCAGTTGGCAACAGAGGAACTGTACCAGCAGAATGAACAGCTACTAGAATCTAGAAATTTAGTAGAAGCAGAACGCCAGTGCTACATAGATTTATTCGAGTTTGCACCAGACGGCTACTTAGTGACAGATGCTAAAGGAATTATCAAAGAAGTCAATCAAGCTGCAGCATCTTTGCTCAAAGTATCAAAACCTTTTTTATATGGCAAACCCATTATCAACTTCGTTGGACTAGAAGATCGTCAACGCTTTCGCTATGAACTAGGCCAGCTATCTAAATCAGATAGACTCAAGGAGTTGACATTGCGTTTACAGCAACGCAATAGTGAGAGCTTTGTTGCAGCATTCACAGTAGCTGTTGTTCGTAATTTAGATGGCACTGTCATTGAATTTCGTTGGTTGTGCCGTGATATTACTGAACGGCAACCGAACCAAATGATGCCTCTAAATGCTCACAGTATTTTGATAGAGGAGCGTCCTCCACATAAATACTCTAGAGGAGAAATTATACCAAATCAGTGGCAAGGAGTTTGGTATGTTTGTCGAGGTGTTGTCAAGCTGAGTACACTGTGTGAAACAGGTGAAGAGGTGCTCATAGGGTTGGTTGGAGAAGGAATGGTTTTTGGCTGTGAGCTGACAAAGCTAAAAACATACCAAGCAGTGGTTCTCTTAGATGTAGAGTTGGTATTAATTGAACAGGCGGAAATAAATGCTTCTGTTGTCCTGAGCCATAGCCTTTTGCCAAAATTCAACCAGCGCTTGCAGCAGACAGAATCTCTGCTGGTGCTTTCTGGTCGGCGACGAGTACACGACCGTCTATACGATTTATTGCGACTATTAAAACAAGATCTTGGTCAACCTCTTGCAACTGGAACTCGTCTAAGTGTTCGCCTGACTCATGAAGACCTTGCTAGTGCTTGCTGCACGACTAGGGTCACCATTACACGATTGCTCAATAGATTACAAAAACAAGGAAAAATTTGTTTTGACTCCAAAAAACATATAATTATCAAAAATATAGATTAAGACATAAGGCAATGGAGTCCAAATCAACAGAATTATACTGGTCTTCATTCTTCATTGATAATGAATGATTGCAAAAGAACTCAGACTTCAAAAGTCAGAATGTACTCTCGTTGGTGGTTTAAATCCTAACATATTGAGGAAACAATACCACATAGACAGTAAGGAACTAGGCCCTCAACTCCCCACATAGTTGTAGAGAATTTCTACTAAACTCTGAATTTTGACTTCTCAGTTCTCTTGTTCTTTCAGGTTAAAAATAGTAAAAATAGTGTCTTACCTTACATAAAAAACGAAGTACTATGCATAGAATTGCCCCAGTATCCGGAACAAAACATGAAATACTTCGTCCATAGTGACAATTGCAACTTGACTGTTTCATAATAGGAAGAAGCATTTATAACTGGGTAAATTGGGAGCATCCCCTGAATTGGATAAGTAGTGCGTTCGCGAAGCGTGTGCTTTGCACTCACGTTTGGCTAGCGTGCTATATCTAGCGAGCAAGATGCTCGCACTACACAATAAATCTGCCAAATCGGGATGCTCCCGATTATTTTTGCTCATTATATGAGTTATATTCATATCGTCAAATAGATACTGGGTTTATTCGTAAGTTCAGTTGAATTTGATGAATCAATCGTCAAACTAATTCAAGGTCACTAAGACTTATTGCTCAAAAGTGCATAAAATTTTTTGAGTTAATGAAAATTATTACTAAACGTTGGAAAATTATTGTAGGAATGGGTGCAGCAACACTCGCTTTACTAGCAGGTGCAGGATATTGGTATGTGTTCATTGAGGGTGCACCCCAATTCGATCCACCGCCAACAAATATTGCTGGCAGTGAAATGAAGCTTCATTTGGAAACTTTCCAAAGTGAAGCAATGGACGAGGTTCGACAATACGGTGTTATTTTACCTCCTGGTTATTATCAAAATCTTCACAAACGCTATCCTGTCATTTTTCTGTTGCATGGTGGACATGACGATGCTCGTGCTTGGGTAGATAAGATTGGCATTATTCCTGTATTAGTTCAACTCTATAAAACTAGGAAACTACCCCCATCGATTGTTGTTACACCTGATGGTAACGATAAAAGGGGTTCTAGCCCTCTATGGGACCCTAATTATTATGATGGACCCAACGGTAATGTTAGCACTTTGATTGGTAGCGAGTTAGTGACTGTCTTAAAATCTCGTTACCGCACGTTAAACGATCCAAGATTTTGGGCAATGGGTGGACTTTCATCTGGTGGTTGGGGTGCTCTTAATATAGGGCTACGCCATCTAGATAACTTCAATGTCTTCTTCAGTCAAATTGGTTACTTTACAGATAGCAGTGGACCTCAAAATAGCCCTCAAATATTTGTTCAAGATATTCCCGTAGAACAACGTAAAAATATACGTATTTACCTAGATGCTGGACTTAATGATTTAGCCGGGAACGAATTTCTCAATTCCAGTCGCCAGTTTCATGAAAAGTTAAATTCCTTGGGAATCAAAAACGTCTTTTATACATTCCCTGGCGGACATGGGCTATCTGGACCGAATTATGGTTGGAATTATGACCACAAGCATGCAGCAGATTCTCTCTCCTATGTGGGTCAGCAGTTTCAACTAGCAATGCAAGAGACCCAACAGCAGATTGTGAGGAATAAAAATAAAAAATTTCATTCACTATAGACTAATATTGATGTCCTATTGTTGGAAAAAATAGGGAGTGAGGAGTAAGATTTTCATGACCTGGTTGTGTGATTTATCACATGGCTGTTTTCTAGTGTGGTCAAAAATTCGCTTTTGTGTTAACGGTCTGTTCAATTAATTTTGCGGAGTTCGTAGTGAGCACTTTAGTGCTGGAAATTGATCACTGACGTGCTCACTACAAACCTCTCAAAACTAATGATATGAATTGGTAATACAACCCAAAAACATGCAAAGGTAGATTTGATTTTCCAACTAATGGCTTTGCCAACTTACAACTTCCTATAGATGAACGACTAAGAGCGAATTCAGCTATTCTTAGACAGATATTATGTCCTCTTGTTGTATGAGAATTTGTTAAAAGTTTGGTCTATAGGGACTAACTGTCTAACTGTTAAGTCAAGATAGCTTGGCAAAATGTTCATTTGCTCACTTTGGATTCTAGCTTCACTCATTTATGTGCTATGCAGCTAAAACGCCTCACTCGCTTTGGCTTACCAATTATAGGAATATTACTTTTTGGCATTTCTATTTGGGCCATTAGTCAACAATTGCACCAGTACACTATCCAAGATATTTTGCATAGCCTCAAGACGACTGCTATTAGGCACTTATTGCTAGCATCAGGATTCACAATCCTCAGCTATTTGGTCTTGACTGGGTACGATATCTTAGCATGCATATACATTAACCATCCTTTACCTTACCGAAAAATTGTGTTAGCCGCAGCCACTAGTTATGCAGTTAGTAACGCTGTTGGCTTTGCCCTCTTCACTGGTTCTGCTATTCGTTATCGACTTTATCGCCTGTGGGACTTAACAGCAGTTGAGATTGCTCAAATAATTGCTTTTACCAACCTAAGCTTCTGGCTGGGCTTAAGTGCAGTTGGTGGAGCTTTGTTTACAATTGAACCGTTGGCAATTCCAGAATTGCTCCATTTGCCTTTCTCTTCAGTCCGTCCGCTAGGAATACTGCTGCTAGTACTAGTGATTGCATATCTGTTAGGATGTCTATGGCTAAGAGGCTCGCTACGAATTGGCTCGCGTCGCTTTTCTTTACCGACTGCTGATGTAGCTTTGGCACAGATTATTATTTCCTCGATTGACTGGGCCCTTGCAGTTGGAGTACTTTACGTCTTATTGCCGCCAACCACACATTTGTCTTATCCAGCCTTTTTCGGCATTTATCTACTAGGTCAAATTGCTGGGCTTATTAGCTATGTACCTGGCGGATTAGGTGTGTTTGAGACAGTAATGCTGTTACTACTCTCACCCAGTGTTCCGGTGACCAAG
>JAJPJF010000112.1 GCA_021324415.1 Nostocales cyanobacterium Centralia_MAG_434 | reverse complement strand
CCCGAAGCTGTCACCCCCACTGAAGACCCTCCTACGGAAATACCCACAATTCCAGGATTTGTTCCCGAAGCTGTCACCCCCACTGAAGACCCTCCTACGGAAATACCTATAATTCCAGGATTTGTTCCCGAAGCTGTCACCCCCACTGAAGACCCTCCTACGGAAATACCTATAATACCGGGAGTGATTGCAGGAGCAGGAATAGCCACAGCCGGGATAGCAATCGGCGGTGCAGAACGATTCTACAACAGTCGAGTCGTTCTCACGCCTCGCAATCACCAACAAGCTTACGTCCATTGGGAGGTTGCAGAAGAACATAAAGCATATCTGCAGCAGCAGGGTGGACAGAAGCTTGGGCTACGCCTCTATGATGTCACCGATGTTGATATAGAACAGCAGCAACCCCATAGCGTAAAACAGTTTGACATTGAGGAAACTGAGCCAGATTTATATGTGCCGATAGAGGTTGATAATCGAGACTACGTTGCCGAGTTGGGCTATATAACTGAGGATAATCGCTGGTTAAAGATTGCAAGATCACAGTCTGTACGAATTCCCGAACGTCCTTCCACAAACAATCTTCTCAACGCAGATGGAGCAGTTCTGGCAACCAATACTAACTCTGTTGCAGGTGAAGACACTGTTAAAGACACAACAGAACCAATCATTGGTACTGTTACAGGTGGAGCCGCCTTAGGGAATGGAGCAGTAGCAAATCAGTCTGTTGTTTCAAGTGATTCTTCTGGAGATACACTTAGCGATCGCGTCACTGCATCGATAACGCAGGGCAACTGTGCCATTCAACATCTAACAGTGCATAGTCAAAAGAACTGCTACTTGCTAAATGTAGAACAGATGCAACAGATTGAAGACCATACTTCATCTGCTAAAACGCTGGAACCAGGAGCCTATATTGTGCGGATCAAGGATGGGGTTTTTGGCTATAGATCAGGTACAGAGCTTAAGGGTGAACCATTTGTCCTCTTGTGGATTCATGGCGGTAGGTTTATTAACCTGAAGACCAACGTTCCTGTCAATGCGACCTGGTCAGTCTTAAATGGTTACGACGAAACACTCAGCCTTGAGGTATTAGAAACGGCTAAGCTACATGCGTTTTTCTTTGATACTTATCTAGAAGACAACGCTACTGAAGTGACTGTTTCGATTATTCAGCTTCCCAGGAGTTGATTTATCAGGGGGACAAGGAGGACAAGGGAAGGGGGACAAGGGGGACAAGGAGGACAAGGGGGACAAGGAGGACAAGGGGGACAAGGGGGACAAGGAGGACAAGGGGGACAAGGAGGACAAGGGGGATGATTTGTGTGTAGAGACGTTGCATTGCAATGTCTCTATAGGAATTTGTCGTGGGCACTTTAGTGCTCAATTTCCAGCACTAAAGTGCTTATTACGAACTTTCGCCACTACTTCGCGGCGAAGTAAGCTTCTAGCGCTTCAGAACCACCGATTAACTTACCATCGATAAAGACTTGAGGAACTGTTGTTGCGCCTGTAACTGCTTTGAGAGAGCGAGTCGTGACATCTCTACCCAAGACAATTTCTTCATAATTTAACCCATGTTCCTTCAGCATAGCCTTGGCACGAGCACAGAAGGGACAACCTACTTTAGCAAAGAGGGAAACGAGTTGAGGTTGGGCTGCGTTGGGGTTGATGTAGCGAAGCATAGTGTCTGCATCCGATACCTTAAATGGATCACCAGGTTCTTCTGGCTCAATGAACATCTTCTCAACTACGCCATCTTTCACAAGCATAGAATAGCGCCAAGACCGTTTGCCAAAGCCCAAGTCTGCTTTATCCACTAGCATTCCCATACCTTCAGTGAACTCCCCATTTCCATCGGGAATCAGTTTCACATTCTCTGCGTCCTGATCTTTTGCCCATTCATTCATCACAAAGGTATCATTTACGGAAATGCAAATGATGTCATCTACCCCATTCTCTTTGAAGACTGGTGCTAACTCGTTGTAACCAGGAAGATGGGTCGATGAACATGTCGGAGTAAAAGCGCCTGGTAATGAGAAAACAACCACTGTCTTGCCAACAAATAGCTCATCAGTTGTGATATCTACCCACTGGTCGTTTTGACGAGTGTGAAAGGTGACTTGTGGAACTTTTTGTCCTTCACGATTGCTTAACATCAGTATTTGCCGTTCCTTATTAACTAGGTATGAACTAAGTTGGTATCAATAAACTCATGTATTTGCGCCAACTTACTTATGAGACTTATGAGAGCTAGTGACTTAAGCGTAGTCATTATGAGTATACTTGTCAATAGTCTCTCACAAAGTTCAATTTACCCTTGCTCGGTGAGTGTCCCCCCCATTCCAATTTGTAGCCGCCTTCCACGCCAGTAAATACTTCTGCTAAAGCCTCCTCCTACAAAAATCAGAAAACTCAATAGATCACGAAGTGGCAGAGTCCAGAGCCAGTAAGCGAGTTTAGGGCAATTCATTGTATAAATAGCTATCAGTGACTGAATAATTCTTACAGTGAAAGTGACACCACAAAGAGCCAAAGCCCAGTTTTGAAAGCCTGAAAGCAGGAGTAATGGAATGCAATACACTGTGCCATAAGTGAAGACATTACCGTAATACAGAGGACCTTCGGTATAACGGATTGTGATCGCCCAGCGCAGTTCCCGTAAGAAGAGTTGTCGGAGAGTTTGACGCTCACCGTCAGTTTCGATGAGATAGGGGGATAATTCTACCCGATAGCCAGCATTGACCACCATAGTGCCAATTTGGTAATCCGATCCGATACGGTTAACAATGCTTTGTAATCCGCCTCCTTGGGCGAGCAAAGATTTGCGGAGCACCATTGTTGCGCCAAACGCAAACCACAGACTACCACCATTCAAGCTACGAGCTAGCAGCACACTGGGTAAATTGTCGATGCATCTTCCCAACGAAGCAATAGCTGCTACCAAGAACTTTGGTTCATGAGCAACGTAACCGCATGTCACCAAACCAACTTGAGGATCGGCTAGTGGGGCTGTGACTGTACGTAGGTAATGGGGTTGCACATACACATCACTATCTGTGAAAATGACGAGTTCATGCTGTGCAGTTTCAAGCAAATGTATAAGATTGCTGACCTGATAGTTAAGACCACGTACTTCCAAGCAATAAATGAGTCTAGCACGACCAGGAAATTTCGCAACCAGTTCTTCTAAGATAGGAACAGCCGGGTCTTTTGGGTTCATAACACCAAATAATACCTCGTAGTGTTCGTAATCTTGCTGACAAAAACTCTCCCAGTTTTGTCTGGAACCTTCATCCACACCGCAAACTGGAATCATTATCGATACTGGCTGGGAAGTGATGCTCGTCGTTTCGTGGTTGGTAGCTGCAAAGAACTGAACTGTGGCAATTGCACAACAAATGTAATAAACTACAGCTCCTGCGGTCAAAATAAGCAAGACGAACTGTAAAGCGATAGTCATTGTAAGAAATTTACTACTGAATAGCAATTCAGCTAGAAAATATCATAAGAGTCTGGTGATGGTAACTGTGCTACGGAATGAAATTTTGTTGATCTTGATGTGAAAATAATTGATCAGTGATTCGATGAAACTTTATATTAATTAAGTACTCATGACTAATTCTCCAGCTAAGATTTCTACTCAAGCGTTAAAGTCCGAAGATAAGTCCGGCTCACGCCGTCGTTTTGTCGTTATCAATGGGGATGATTTTGGATTCTCTTCTGGTGTCAATCAGGGTATCATCGCTGCTCATGAACAAGGAGTGCTCACAAGCACTAGCCTAATGGTGACAGGTCAGGCTTTTGATGAGGCAGTGAAGTTGGCTCATGCTCATCCACACCTGGCAGTTGGGCTACATTTGGTTCTGGGCAGCGGCAAATCTGTATTGCCTCCTTCGCAGATACCGCACTTGGTAGACTCAAATGGAAACTTTTCTGACAAACATAATGAAGCTGGGATACACTACCACGTAAGCCCAGGTGCTCGTCGGGAACTCCCTCTAGAAATCCGTGCTCAGTTAGAAAAATTTCGGGCGACTGGGTTGCAGCTCTCTCACGTTGATGGTCACAACCACATGCACTTTAACCCAATCGTGTTGCATACCCTAGCTAACCTTGCAGATGAATTTAATATTAAAGTGATTCGGCTTCCCTATGAAGAACTACAGTTAACTCTCAATATTGATCGTGGCGATCGCCTCATGAAAACGATCTGGTATCTTGTGATGTCTGGGTTGCGTCGGTATGGGGAGCCTGTTGTGAAAGCAAAAGGAATTATCTCACCTGAACGCGTATATGGCTGGCTTCAAAGTGGACGTATGTTTGAAGAGTATTTGCTCGGTCTGATTCCACAGATCCAAGCTGACTTGGTGGAAATTTATGCTCACCCAGCGATCGCGATCGCTGGTGAGCCTAGAAATGGACCACAAGGAGCAGGTCAGCTAGAACTCAAAGCACTACAAAGTCCAAGAGTCCGGGAAATATTAGCCTCTCATGGCTTTGAGTTGACCAACTACAATAAATTAACTGCTAACTGTTAACTGTTCACTGTTTCAAAAGATTCGCCTTTGCTGTTTGGGTGTCACGTTTTGAGAAAAGATTCATTCCAGACAGTGCAACCTGAGCCAACGATGGCAGGAATTGAGGTTTGAGCAACCTGTCATCGAAAACGCTCATACGTCGTGCATTTTCTTCTAAACAAGTTGAAATCAGCTTGTTGATATTAAATCCTTCTAAGAAAACGCTGGCTTCAGTGGCTGAGAAGCTGTTACCACTGCTTTCGGCGCTACGACCAACCACACCCAATAATCGCTGAACAGCTCTGCCGTAATACAATAGGGTATGGGCAGAGCGAAACAATGGGGCTCCTTGACCTCTAGTGGAGAGAAGATAAGCCACCCAGTTCACGAAAAACACGATATGGCGTGTTTCGTCTTGTAGGAGGCGATCAAAGATATTAAACATTGGTTCTGGTAGGAAGGCAGACTGACGAGCTATTTTAAATAACCCAAATCCTAAGAATGCATCCAGACATTCACCATAACCAAAATCAATAAAGGCTTGCTCAATATTTTTCGGTAGTGGAGCGGGAGCATGCCCAGGAACCTCAATACCATAGTGTTGAATCATATACTTAAATAGCCGACCATGAGCAGCTTCCTCTTCTCCCATCAGAGCAACTGCTTCTTGCAGCAGTGGATCGCTGATCATTGGTAAATAAGCTGCAATTTTTTGTCCAGCTTCTAGTTCAGTATTGAGGGCTTCTTCCCAAAAGGGAATTTGCTGCAACCGTTCGAGATCTGAGCCTTCGAGTTTGGGCCACATGAGCTTTTCAGGCTCCATGTCTTGATGGCTTTCCATAAAGCTGCGGCAAAACAATTCTTTATGAGCTTGGGAACCGATTTTCATTATTTTTAGGCTGCTATTGTAGTATACGTTATTACATTGATACTTTGAAAAAAACAGTCAAGTATCCTGCTCCCAAACTTTCTTACTCAAGGTTTAGAAAATTGAGTTGTAGGGCTTGACTGACGCCGAGATGTGAGTTTGAAAAAGCGTAGGGCAATTGTGGCAAGTCTGGGGATGAGTTGCGGTTGAAGGAGTTGTTGATCAAAGGCGCTCATTCGGCGAACGTTTTCTTCCAAGCAGGTGGACAAGAATAACTCGGGTGTCAAATCATCCATGAAGTTACTAGCTCCAGTAGCGGTGAAACCCTCTTGTTCATCTTCTACTGACCCAGTAAATGCTTTGATTTTATCTTGGAATGCTCTCCCATAATGCCAAAGAGCATTAGCCCCACGCAACCAATTCCCCTTGTGTTCTTGATGAATTTGCTCGTAAGTCACCCAATTAATAAAGAACATAATGTGACGTGCTTCTTCGTCAAGAACGTGATCGAAGATATTGAACAAAGGTTCAGGAAAGTAGCTAGCTTGACGGGCAATTTTGAATATACCAAAGGCTAAGAAAGAGTCGAGACATTCCCCAAAACCAAAGTCTAGGAAGGCAGTTTTGAGACTTTTTGGAAGTACAGGCTCTGGAATTGGGTCAATTTGAATGCCGTAATGATGAATGAGAAACTCGATCAGCCGACCGTGGCGAGTTTCCTCCATACCTTGAAGGGCGATCGCTTCTTGTAATAGAGGATCATCAATTGTCTGAGCAAAGGTGTTAACCATAGCCCCGGCTATACGCTCTGTGCGGAGAGCTTCCCTCCAGAAGGGGATACCTCGCAGACGCTCTAGACCTACATCGTCAAGTGTAGGCCAAGGGAGTTCTGCTGGTTCAAATTTGAGGTGGCTATCGATGAAACTGCGGCAGAACAATTCTTTGTGGTTTTCGCTTCCAAGTTTCATTTTTGGTTGTTTGGTATGAGTTGTTAAGTAGGTTGGCACAAACAAAGTGAATTAGTTATACCAATTTAAAATTTAAAATTCAAAATTCAAAATTCAAAATTTGGAAAGCTAGATTTAACAAGGGTTTTTGATTTTGGATATGTGACTGAATTCTAGAGAAGTCGTATTAGGAGAGAAAGAGTGAGTGAGTAAGGAAGAAATATTTATATCTATGATGGCTATTGAGCAAAGCCCCTCTGAGTGTTTGCGCCTACTAACCACCAACAACTGATGGAGTTTTAGATGGAGTTTTAGCAGCTGCTTGGGTACGGCGATCTTTCAAGTAGGAGAAGAACTCACGACCCTCTCGCAGGCGACGTACTAACATTTGGGGATCGCTGAGCATTTCACCCACAATGGGGATGATAGCTTTTGGCCGGAAGTAAAATCGACGGTACAATCGCTCAACTGCATCTTCAATTTCATGACTGGAAAGGTTTGAATATTGCAGTGTAGACATTTGAATGCCGGAGTTAGCGACCAAGGAATTGTCGGTAAACCAACCATTCTCTTGAGCTTGGCGATAGAGTTCAGTACCTGGATAGGGGGCGGCAATAGAAACTTGGATTGTATGAGGACTAATTTCGCAAGCAAAGCGTATTGTTTCCTCAATTGTCTGTTGGCTTTCGTTTGGCAACCCGATGATGAATGTACCGTGTACAGTGATGCCAAGTTTATGGCAGTTTTCCATAAACTTCCGTGCCACTTCCAGCTTAATACCTTTCTTAATGCCGTCCAAAATTTGCTGGTTACCTGACTCAAATCCCACCAACAACAGACGCAAGCCGTTGTTTTGCAGTTGCTTGAGAGTATCGTAGTCTAGGTTAGCACGGGCGTTGCAGCTCCAGGTCAACTTCAGCCGCTTCATGTGTTCGCTGATGGCGATCGCTCGCTGTTTGTCTATTGTAAAAGTATCATCATCGAACATATATTCCCGTACGCGATCGCCAAAGATTGCTTTGGCTTCTTCCATCTCCCTACCAACTGCCTCAGGACTTTTAGAGCGGTACTGGTGACCACCAATGGTCTGAGGCCATAGGCAGAATGTACATTTTGCCGGACAACCACGTCCTGTATAAAACGATACGTATGGATGGAGCAGATAGCCGATGAAGTATTTTGTGATGTCTAAGTCGCGTGCATAAATTGGCAGAACACTGGGCATAGTATCCCAGTCATGGATTAATGAACGCTCAGGATTATGTATCACCTGACCGTTTTGATCACGATAACTGAGACCTTGAATTTGATTCCAGGGTCGATCCTCTGCCAGTTCCTTGCAGGTATAGTCAAATTCGTTGCGACACACAAAATCAATGACTGGGTTGTCACGTAGCGTCTCTTCGGGTAAAACTGCCACGTGTGCCCCAATAAAACCAATTTGCACATTAGGATTTTGAGCTTTGATCGCTTCTGCGCATTTAACATCATTGACCAGTGAGGGGGTACTGGTGTGCATGATGACTAGCTCATAATCCTTAGCAATTGCCAGCACATCTTCGACAGTTTGACCGTGCGGTGGTGCATCTACTAGCTTGCTACCTGGCACGAGGGCAGCGGGCTGAGCCAACCATGTAGGATACCAAAAAGAGGTAATCTCGCGCTTAGCTTGGTATCGCGAACCCGCACCACCGTCAAACCCATCGAAAGAAGGAGGACTGAGGAATAGAGTTTTCTTCACTGACTTCTCTCCTTTTGTTGAGCAGGGCAACAAACGCCCTCGCACATTGTTTTATTTAATCTACAGCAATTAATTAGCAAACAGTCACTAGTGAACCATTATCAGGTACTTATACTGATAACTGATAACTGATAACTGATCACTGTATTTAGATCGCATTTAAGTTCATACCAATGAGAGGTTCAATGAGTGCTATGACATCACTGCGGCTCAGTTTCGGTTTGCCGTTTTCCAGCGCGTCAAGAGTACCATAAGCCAAAGTCAACGGCACTTGACAAAAATCCAAAGCTGGACCAGTGGGGAGAGAATTATTATAAGCATCTGCCATTGCCAGGTTAAAGCGAGCAAACTTTTGCATATCTTCCGAACTCCAACCTTTGGGATAGAAGTCTACGCCACGTGCCAGATCTTCTTTATGGTTACGGAGCATGTTCACGACCTGTAAACCCCGACCAAAGCCAACTGCTAGGTTACGGTTTGTCTGCGTTCCATCGTACCAAGCCCATAGATCTGAGAGCAACAAGCCAACTGCACCTGCAACGCTAAATGTGTACCGATCTAAATCAGACCGTGTGTTGATTTCCCAGTTACATTCTGCCCAATAAGCCATCCGGTCTGACATTGCAGCGATCGCATCCCAAATACGAGGTGCAATGGTTGCGGGTGCAAGCATCGCCCATTCTTGAATCCGAAGAGTCACCTCTTCTAGGGAATCCTCATGAGTGCGAAATCCCACACAGAAGGCATCACTTCCAAAGCCATCAACCCCAGCTTCTTGTAATGTCAGGCTAATTCCTCGCAAAAGTTTTGCCTTAGTAGGGTTATCCAGGTCTGGATGATCTTCAATTTGATCAATAGCTCGGAAACATAGATAAGCTGATGCCACAGCTTCTTGTAAGCCAAGCGGTAAACGAACAATTGGGATGGAAAAAGTTCGGCTAGTTTTTTTGAGAATATTCAATGCATCTCTGTATAAGTCCATTTATTGCTACTCCATGGGGTATTGTCAACTTAGCCTAATATGATTGGTGAAAAATTAACTGCTCATTATAAAAAGTGGGAGGATTGGGGAAAATAGTGGTCTCCAAAAACTTCATGGGAAATAGGAAAATGTACCATGTAAAAGGCAAAATTTCAAATAGTTGGTTAACCACACTACGTAGTAGTAAATGTACTTTTTTCATTCGGTTGGATATCAGAGTCATCAACCTTGCATCCCTGTATTTTTTGGTACTCCAAAACGAGAATCCTAGCTGAGTAGTTGCCTCCTTTTTGCAGTCAAGGCTTTCCAATGGGCTAGATCTCTTTTTTTTCATCGTTTTTGCAGAGTGGCTATTTATCACGTGCTGCTTTCGAGGTATAACTTTTGCCTATTCGAACACTTAAACACCGCAGGAGGCTGCGTTTTACATCGACCCACATCCTATTCCTTTGCCAACAGATGGAAGTACTTTGTTGTATACTGCTTTGTCCCCGAAAGTCTTCCAATAGTTCCCGCCAAGTGCAAACCTCGTGGAGGCAAGAAGAAAACCTGTTACCTTTGACACTGTTAAGTAATGGTTTGATCCACTTCCATCTGATATCACTCAAAAACTATGGTTTACCCGTGTGAGGGTATTATTGCAGCATTGTATACCATTCGTGACTTTCCTCATGTTGGCTTCATTCTTTTGCATCTCCCCTTTACTTTTTCTTTAATAATGGTTGTCTAGTAAAGATGGTTGAAAGTCGCAAAATCCATGCTTAGAGTTATCTGGTTACGTAGCAACGGCAAAATCTCTAGCAATGAATCTAACTTGGTTTTCCACCTTTCCCTTGTTTGATTACCTACATTTGTCTCTCCCAGATTATACTCATCATTTCGTATCCTTTGAACATGGTCAAGCACTGTTGTAGAATTTCTGCAGTGTTTCTAGATTGACAAATTATTTTATCTGTCAATGTCTGATTTCACAATCTTGTTGGAATAATTAGCCGTTATATATTGGAATTTGCACAATTCTATATGACGCCTGTCTTTAGTCATTACTCATTGGTATTCCTGACAAGTTTGAAAACATGACTAGTCAAAGTCTTCATCAAAAAATACACAATTTATATGTGCAATCTCCTTGACTAAAAACATTGAATGTGAAAGAATTAACAGTTTAATTTGTATTAGACTAATACGCTTACATAGTGCACTTTTTTTTGTAAATAGGGTATTAGCCAATTATCCTTGCTTCTGAGTAACTCATGATTCAGAAAAGGACACTTATATAACCTTCACTTAGGGGGAATGGAGCATAGGGGAGGCAGTGCGGTCTTGGGGTCTCCCCAAGAGGAGCAACTGCCGTCATAGGGCATAGGGCAATAGTATAAAGTGTCCCCCTTCCCTCGTCCCCCTTGTCCCCCTTCCCTCGTCCCCCTTGTCCTCCTTGTCTCCCTTGTCCTCCTTGTCCTCCTCGTCCCCCTTCCCTCGTCCCCCTTCCTATCGCCAATCTAGTTACTGCGAAAATGTTTGCGTGTCTATATATTCACGCCAACGGGTGATTTTGCCGTCTTTAAAGTCGATCGCGATCGCGTCTTCTGCTTTTTGGTGGGAACCTGTGGTTTTATTGGTCTCTTCCCAAAACCATTCGACAACAGCGCGATCGCCTTGAATGAGGATTTGATGAATCTCGATTTTTACGGAGTGCGCTGCTGTAAACTCAGCAGTGACTTGCCGAATTTGGCTTGGTCCTACCCAACGATGACCAGGGACAATAAACAGCCCATCAGGTGTGAATAGCCGAGCAAAAGCATCTGCATCACCTGATATCCAAGCCTGAGCTGCTTGTTGGATGATTTCGTGAATTTCCTCTGGTTTCATCGATTTTGTCCATCCTAAATGAGAGTTAACTGTCGGTTGTGGGGTTGTTTGACGGGTGATTAAAGTTGTAGCGACCGCGTAGGGCGTGGTAGTTTGAATTGCCAGCGCCATTACGAAGATTAAAATTAACTTATTCAAAAACAACATCTTCGTAAAGTGCTGTGATTGTCTCCTCAAAATCCACGCTGTTGAGCCGGAATGATTTGTGTTCTGATGTGTAGGATTGCAAAACCCATAACCCTTGCTCGTTACGACGAAAACACTCAACTCGTGGACGTTTCGTATTAATTAATACATACTCCTCAAGACTTTCAAGGGCTTGATAATCAGCAAATTTGTCACCTCGATCAAAAGCTTCAGTAGAATTCGATAAAACTTCGACAACTAAGCGGGGAAATCTTTTATAAGCTGGCGTTTCTTGATCTCGTTGGTCGCAAGTGACCATAACATCAGGATAATAAAAGCGATTCAGAGATTCAATTCTGACTTTCATATCAGCGATATAAACACGACAACCAGAGCCACGTACATGATTACGAAGCAGAGCAAACAAGTTGCCAGCAATGGTGACATGTGGATCAAGCGCTCCAGCCATTGCGTAGATATAGCCGTCTATATATTCATGCTTAACAAAGCTTTGTTCCTCCATTTGGAGGTACTCTTCAGCGGTAAGGCAGTGTTGTTGAGAAGAGGTTATCATGGGTAACACTTCAAAGCTTAGGCAATGGCTAAGTTTTAAGGTAGCGCTTGCTGTCCACTAAATAGAGTTTTTTATCTAATCGTATTGCTCTAATACTACCCCAGGTGCGATCGCCTGAAATCTGCCTATAGTTACCTATACCAACCTAAACTGTGACTAATGTCATAAAGAACTCTCGACTAGAGGTATAAAAAAGAAGTTAGGAAGTTAGTAAATTTTTTCCTACCGAGTAAGAAATTTATCGAACATCATGAGAATGGGGGCATCGCAATCTTACTACTGAAAGATTGAGCATTAGGACTGTTAGTCAGACAGTGGAGATTTGTTTTTTATGTTAGCAGTAGAAGAATCTGTAAACATTTTTAATAATTTAAATAATGAATATGTAAGAGCCAAGATTGTACCGATATCGTCAAGACATATTCGAGAAATTGAATTAAATTGGAAGCCTCAGTTAAGTCAGGAAAACTTTTGGTATAAAAACTTAGATATCAAAATATATTTAAATGATGAGAAAAATAATGAAATTTATGTACTAGAATACGACTCAATTGCTCAAGGTATAATAGTTTTTAAAATTGCTAATTCCCCTTCTAGGTTAGAAGTAGGTAAAAATTTAATTTATTTAACCCTAGTAAGCGTAGCTCCTTGGAACCGTGTATCTACTGTAGGTAAAAGGAATTATAAAGGAGTAAGAACTGCTCTACTATTCTTTGCAATTTTACACAGTTTCCACTTAGGTTTTGAAGGAAGAATAGCTTTACATTCTCTAAAATCCGCTGAAAGTTTTTTTAAAAAAATGCCTTTTTTTGATGGAGGATGTGATTCGTTTTATTGGGGCAATAACGGCGAACACTCAAGTTTGAAATATTTAGAAATTTCGAGAGAACAAGCAGAATTAGTTATACTAGATTTTTATTTAACTTCGTATTTAAAATTTTCTAACTAATAAGAACTGTAGAGTATATACTACGGCTTCTGTCCCCACATCCCGATTTTAGTGGTAGTACCCACCTAGGGTGCATGGCAAAAATCAAATAGAATCCTAACTCACCCGTTGTAAAAAATTTCTACCCAAGATGTTAGTTTCTGTGAAAGCAGTGGGTATCCTCATAGCAAGAGGATTGCTGGTACCTAAGTATTTACCGCAATAATATATGAAGTATGGCGCTTTCCGGAGAAGACTACGTAACTGCTCACCGCAAGAAGATAGAGCGACGACAGAAAATTGTCACGATGGTATCAATTATATCGTTCTTTGGCTCTACCGCATTTGCAGGAGTTTCTGCAATTAAACAAGCTATTCACGATCCTAAACCACCAGCAACTATATCTGCTGAATCCTCATTACAGCAACAAGAGCAAGGCTTTGAGTTTGTTTTACAACGAGAACCAGAAAACCAAGTGGCGCTTGAAGGGTTGGCAATGACACGAATCCGGTTGAAGGATGTTCAGGGTGCTATACAACCTTTAGAGAAGCTAGTGAAGTTGCACCCTGATAGGAAGGATTACAAAGTTGTTTTGGAACAGGCAAAAAAGCAAGTGGGGACGGGTAAAAATTAAGTGTTGGTAATGAAAAAGTGAAGCACACGCAGATAAAAAGTTATGGAAAGCTATAAGAACCCATTAAAATTACATCTTGGATGTGGATGCAATGTAAAGGAAGGATACTTTAATATTGATCAATATGTTTCTGCTCCAGGTGTTACATATATAGATATTTTTAATCTTCCTATAGAAGACAATGCTGTGGATGAAATTTTCACAGAGCATATGTTAGAACATCTGAGTAAATATGAAGTGCCATTAGTATTAAAAGAGTGGGCAAGAGTTTTAAAGCCTAATGGTAAATTAGTAATGAATTTACCAAATCTTGAATGGTGTTTACTTGAATGGTTAAATAAGCCAGAGGAAGAGCGTTGGGGTTGGCAAATAGATACTATTTTCGGTTTACAGACTCACCCTGGAGAGTTTCATAAAACTGGGTTTACAGAACCTCATTTACGCCAATTACTTACAGATGCAGGGTTGAAACAAATCTCTATTCATGAATATTGGTCTCACGGTCAAAGTTGCTTTTGGGTGGAAGCTAGTAAACTATGTGAAGATAAGAAAATCAGCAAAATAGTTTGTGATTCTGTTAACCTAACACTAGAATCTGCTATTGATGTCACTAGCATCGAATCTTCAGAGAAAAAAATGCTCACTATAGTTGTACCATGGTGGGATCATACTGAATTACTCAACTTATGGGATAGCAACCTAAAATACTTAGAGGATACTGAAATAATTTTTGTTGATAATGGAAGTCAGCCCTCTGGAAAAGATAAGCTTAAAGAGTTTTGTAATGGTCACAATATTATTCTCATTCGTAACGAAGAGAATCGAGGATTTTCTGCTGCTAATAATCAAGGTTTAGAGATTGCAAAAGGAGAATATATACTACATTTAAATAATGATATAGAAATTTTAAATTTTTCAACTAAATTACTGTGCCATTTGACAGCCAATGGAATTTCTGGACCCGGTCCAATACAAAATGAGCTAGGTGAAGTTTATATAGAAGGATGGGCATTATGCATTAAAAGATCTACACTTCAATCTTTGGGGGGCTGGTGTGAGGATTATGGTCCTGGCTATTGGGATGATGTAGATTTATGCTATCGAGCAAGATTAGCAGGATACTCAATAACACCTATTTCTAATATTAAAAGCTTAATAAGGCATAAACAAAATACCACAGGGCGTGATGGTCGTATTGATCAACTTGCATTACATATTCGTAATAGAGGAATTTTCATAAGAAAGCATTATTCATTATCTCCAAAAATTATTCTTGATGGTGTCTTTTTCCAACTTTATCAAACTGGTATTGCTCGTGTCTGGAAATCTTTGTTAGAAGAATGGGTAGACAACGGCTTTGCTAAACATATTGTTCTACTAGACCGATCCAATACCGCTCCCAAAATTCCAGGTATCAGGTATAGAACTGTCTCACCTTACGACTATAACAACACTGATGCTGACCGGGACATGCTACAGCAAGTGTGTGATGAAGAAGGTGCTGAGCTATTTACCTCCACTTACTATACAACGCCGACTACAACACCTTCTGTATTCATGGCCTATGACATGATTCCAGAGGTTTTGGGATGGGATTTGAATCATCCTATGTGGAAAGAGAAACATCATTCTATCCAATATGCATCTGCTTGTATAGCAATTTCAGAACATACAAAGCATGACCTGCTAAAATTTTTTCCTAATTTCTCAATAGAGTCTATTACCGTTGCTCACTGTGGAGTGACAAGCACATTTTCACCAGTAAGCTTTGAAGAGGTTAATACTTTCAAAACAAAGTATGGTATTGTCAAACCCTATTTTCTTTTGGTAGGTGCTGGAGGTAGTTATAAGAATAGTATTTTATTCTTCCAAGCTTTTTCTCAGCTTGCAAATAGTTATGGATTTGATATTGTCTGCACCGGAAGTGGAGGTGTGTTAGCGCCTGAGTGGAGAGCCTACACCTCAGGTAGTATTATACATATGCTGCAACTCAGTGATGAAGAGTTAGCAACAGCTTATTCTGGTGCTGTAGCACTGGTCTATCCATCTAAATATGAAGGTTTTGGAATGCCTGTTGTTGAAGCAATGGCTTGTGGTTGTCCAATCATCACTTGTCCTAATGCTTCCATTCCAGAAGTTGCAGGTCAAGCGGCCATCTATGTGAATGACGATGATGTAGAAGGGCTAGTCAATGCACTGTGTGATGTACAAAAGCCTAGTGTTCGTAAATCATTAATTAGTGCTGGTTTAGAACAGGCAAAACAGTTCTCTTGGTCAACAATGGCGAAAGCTGTCAGTTCGACATTGATTGAGACTACTCTCTTACCTTTGAAGCTGAAAGAAACTAATTTAATTATTTTCCCAGACTGGTTGCAGTCTGAAGAAATACTTGGTTTAGAGTTAGAACAGGTGATTAAGGCGATCGCCACACATCCTAATAATCAAAGTACCACGTTACTCATCGATACCAGTAACATAGCAACTGAGCAGGCTGAACTGTTCTTATCCAGTGTCGCAATGAATCTTCTCATGCAAGAGGATTTAAACGTCACTGAGGATTTAGAAATTTCTTTAACAGGACAATTAGCTGATATTCAGTGGGATGCTTTACGACCTCGCATCAAAGCCAGAATTGGTTTACCACACGAAAATACAGATGCAATCGCACGAGTACAAGCAGAAAATATGCCACTGTTCTCTTTAGAACTTAGTTCGTAGTGAGCACTTCAGTGCTCATAAATCTCCTGTACTCACAAATTCACAGTCACTTTCTTGTTTTTGAGTGTTTCAGCACTCACTACGAACAAAAGAGAAAATTTTCAATGGGAAAAAGTCATTTGATTAGCCACATAGAAGAAACTCAGGCAAATATCAATATTATAATTTTCCCTGATTGGTCACTCCCAGAAGAATCACTCTATTTGGAATTGGAACGAGTGATTAAGGCGATTGCCACTCACCCTATTAGCAATCAGATAAAGTTACTCATCCACTCCGATGGCATTTCTCACGAGAAGGCTTGTCTGGTTATGTCTAGCCTATTGATGAATCTTTTCATACAACAAAATTTCGATTTGACTGAGGGATGTGAAATCTCTTTAGTGAGTGAGTTAGACTCAATCGAATGGGAATTTATTGCCTCAAACCTCTATGCACATATTATCCTCAAACAAGAAAATCAGGAGGCATTAGCACTCTTTGAGACAGAGAATCTTTCCAGATATGAAATAGAAGAATTCAGCGATGTACAAATAGGACAGTTATTTTTTGATTTGAGCAATAGACTCTTTCATCTGGGAAGATGGCAAGAGGCGATCGCACAATATCAAAAGCTGCTCGCAATTCAACCAGGCAAACCAGATACTTACTGGCGCTTAAGCGAATGTTATCGACAGTTAAACCTGCACGAAGAAGCCTTGATCACTCTCAGGGAAGGTATTAAACTTCATCTTCAAGACGGTAATCTGCATTTTTCACTAATCATGCATTTGCGGCGCAGTGGACGAACTCAAGAAGCTATCTCTAGTGCGATCGCCGCTTCAAATGCCTTACCCAACGATTACACTTTTAAGCTTCTCAAACATTTAATAGTCCCGACTATCTACCATTCTCAAGATGAAATTAGTTTTTATCGTGAGCGATTTACCCAAGGACTACAAGATTTAATCCAAGAAACATCCCTAAAAACGACTGAAGAAAAACAGAGTGCTTTGGCAGGACTCGGTCGCTTCACCAACTTTTATCTATCCTATCAAGCTCAAAACGATATAGACTTGCAACGTCAGTATGGGGACTTGGTACATGAAATTATGGCAGCTAACTATCCTCAATGGATTGCACCTTTATCCATGCCAAGTCTTAAGCCTGATCAAAAAATTCGTCTTGGCTATGTTTCTCATTACCTGCACTCCTACAGTGGAACACTGTGGTTAACTGGCTGGCTGCGTTATTGCGATCGCCAAAGTTTTGAAATCTACTGCTACTACACAGGAAATTCCCCAGACCCAGTTACACAGCAATTTCAAGATTACAGCGATGTTTTTCACCACATACCCCATAATTTAACAGCCGTCTGCGAACAGATACGTGCCGATCAGTTGCATATCCTCATATATCCCGAAATTGGGATGGACCCGCAAACAATGCAAATGGCAGCTTTACGGCTTGCACCTGTGCAATGCGTTGCATGGGGACATCCGGTAACTACTGGCTTGCCAACAATTGATTACTTCTTGTCTAGTGAGTTAATGGAACTGGAAAATGCCCAAGAACATTACTCAGAGAAACTGATTCGCTTGCCTAACATAGGTGTTTCTTACCCCAAACCATACATTCCGCCAGTCATAAAAACCCGCTCAGATTACGAGTTACAAGATGATGCGGTCATTTATTTGTGTTGCCAAGCTCCTTTCAAATACCTGCCACAATATGATTTTATTTTTGCAGAAATTGCTCGTCGTGTTCCTCAAGCTACATTCTTATTTCTGCGCGGCGGTTTACTTCAGAAACGTTTAAGCCGTGCTTTTGCTTCAGTCGGTCTCAAAAGTGACGATTACTGCAAGTTTCTCACCATCCCAGAAAGACTAGACTATCTCATGATTAACTTGCTTTCAGATGTTTATCTGGATACGTTCTGCTGGTCTGGTGGTAACACTACACTGGAAGCGATCGCCTGTAACCTCCCCATTGTCACCTGTCCAAGTGAATTTATGCGAGGTCGCCACTCTTACAGCTTCCTCAAAATGTTGGGAGTGACAGACACCATTGCCCAAAATGAAGCAGAATATATCGAAATGGCAGTCAAATTAGGATTAGACCCCATGTGGCGAGATAAAATTGCACAACATATGAGTCAGAAACACGTTCATCTCTTTGACGACAAAGCTTGTGTTGCAGGTCTTGAAGCTTTTTATAAACACATTATTCTTCGTTTGTAGTAGTGTGAGCATTTTGCTCGTTGTAGCTAGTAGCACACAAGATACTCACACTACTATATATAGCAATAACTTCGTTTTGGTTGAAGGCATTCAGCTTTCTTGTTGGTTTAACCAAGCTTCTAAATCATTGACATTTGAAAAATCAAATAATGCTTCTCCCAAATTTTCTAACTGATTAGCTGCTAGTATTCTTATACGTTCTGTCAAAGATGAATCGATATTTCCAAAACGACGATTTAAAAGACGTAACGTGTATGTGAAGGCTTCTTGTTGTCTTCCCTTTTGCAATATATCCTGATAAATTACAGACTCTTGCATAAGCTCCTCACTCAATAATTGACGAATTAAATCTTTTTGAAATCGTAAACCTGCTATAATTTCCGTGTAGGCAGCAATATTTTGCCTAGTATCCCTATCTAAAATTTTAGCAATACTTTGAGTAACCTGGGATAGTAATGTTTGGGGTGATGTCGTTTTCGTTAAGGGTGCTAGTGGTAACAATGCAGGATTATTGAGGAATAGAGTTGAATCTTCTTCCCACATCCTTATAATTCGGTATTGGTGGGTTGTGTTTTCGTCTACATATTCTGCACTCAAAGTAATTTCGTCATTTGACTCTTGTAAGAAAATTACTACCTGAGTTACGGGAACATTATACTGTCGCTTTAATCTCACAGAGTAATCCAACATCCGAAACGGAAGTGGAGGCTTTGAGGTAGTGCGGGTTTGAAATTCAATATGCAAAATCCTGTTTTCTGTTTGCAGAAATGTAACAAAGTCAGCCCGAATTGGTTCGATACTTAATTCAGTTTTTAATACTTTGATTCCTCGAGGTTCAACCATTAATAACCAACGAGCAAATTCGGTTGGATATTTTTCAGCTAATAATTTACAAACGTTGTCGTAATTCACGCTATTCCTCAATATACCTTTGCCACATCTGCTCGTAAGCATTCTCCATCTCACGAGTAAACTGCTTTGCATTCCACAAAGGTGCAGTTTGCCGGGATGCTTTCAATTGACAGGCAATTTTGTTACGTAACGCCTTATCCTTACCCAAACGCACACCCCACTCCACATACTCTTCATCTGTCCAGGCAATACCATCTGTAATCCCAGCATTCATCATCATGGTGTAGCTATTACGAGCAGCAAATTGCTGCCCAACTCTGGTGACTAGAGGGATACCCATCCAGAGTGTTTCTAAAGTTGTTGTTGCTCCATTGTAGGGATAAGTATCTAAAACTACATCAGCAATGAGTAAATTTGCTCTATGGATAGTCTCAGATGGATCTAAGGGTAAGAAGCGTAGGCGATCGCTATCTACTCCTTCTTCCTGTGCTAGCTGCATAAAAAACTTCTGAACAGCTTCTGCATCTCCCAAACCTTTGATCAAGAAATAGCTATTAGGAACCTCCTTGAGAATTCTCATTTGCAGTCGTGCTGTATCAGGGTAGCGCTTAAATCCTCTTTGAGCACTGAGATAAACTACAGCATCACTAGGAAGATCTAGAGAGTCACGCCTTAAAGTTGGCACACCAACCTCAAAACCATCAACTGCAATATACGTTTGCGGTAATCTCCAGATTTTTTCTGTGTAGTACTCCTGCGCAGATTCTGGCAAAACGTAAGGATCAGCAATAAAGTAGTCAACTGCTGGTATTCCAGAGGCATCCCACCCTAACCATGTTGCTTGAACAGGTGCTGGTTTTAATGCCATGATTTCACAAGCAATATCTAGAGTGATGCTATCAAGGTCAATGAGAATATCAATTTCATCTTGGTAAATCTTTTCAGCGATATCTTCACTAGAAATTCCACCTTTATAAGCTTGAGTCACATTTTGGACATACCATTCTTGTAATGGATCAAATACCTGTTTGTAATTAATGAAATAGGCGTGAATTTGAAAGCGCTCACGATCATGATGCTGAAAAAGCCAGCGTGCAAGCCAGCCAACTGAATGATTAGATAGACAATGGGACAGATACCCAATCTTAAGTAGCTTAGTTCTATCCCCTAAAGTGCGCTGTCTATATCGCTGGACCTTTTCACTAGCATACTCTTCCACGTTAATCTGGCAAAATTGAGCCAGTTGATTCTGTATTTGTCTGTTTTTGTTGGGATCGTCTCGCAAGTAAGGTGCAAAATAGTTGGAATTAAACAGACGAACAATCCTAACAGGCTCAATATCTGTAGGCTGTTCTTTTATCAAAGATGTTAATAAAGATTCCTGCTGTAGAAAAATCCTATAAGCCTCCTGCCAATATCCTGCCGTATCCATCAATCCTTGCTGCAGCAGGTATGTTGCAGATACACGCTCAGGTAATGTCGCTGATAAGGACTCGCACAACCTAGCTGTCTCTATTCCCTTAGAATAATCACCTGACCTTATATAAAAAGCACCCAAATAGCGCAAAATTTCTGTATTGTGCGGGTCTAGGCGTAAACCTAGCTCCATTAAGCGTGCTGCAATTTTTGGTCGCCACATTGAATGGGCTATTTTAACTGTGGCTGGAATTAATATCTTAATCAAAGAATTAAGGTCGTGAATATGAGCAAGACTTGCTTCTACAAAGTCCAGAACTGATGGATGCAAAGGGGCTGAATTGAGAATACTCCTCAACACTTGTAACAGTAGCCCAACATCTACGATTTGTTCTAACTGAATTAACTCAATTACACCAAAGTTGGTTAATTCATCCCCAGTAAAAGTTTCTAGCTTTATAGCTAACTCAATTAAGTAAAACAAATTGTTGAGTTCTTTTGGCGCAATTTCTCGGACATGCTGACGAACTGCCCAAGCAACTGTATATTCTGCAAGCTTCTCTCTCCGTTCTGCTTCATTTTGTAGAACCTGTATCAGTTCATCTGTCCACTGATCAACTTGTTGGGCTTCTCCATCAGCTATGCCCAACATCCAAGTTACTTGTGCTTCTGCTTCTTGTCCTTGCAATAGCAACATTAATCCTAAGTTCCAGTAGTGAGATTTTACTTCTGGCTCTGCTTCTATAGCTTGCTCATAATAGTCAGTAGCTTGGTTATAATTACCTTTAATAAAATATTGTTGAGCTTGCTCCTCTCGTGATATGAGAGCAGGATGAAGGTACACAGAAGTCATAATCAGAAATTTCCAAAATATTAGGATTGTATTGAATCTTGCACCTTAAATGTAAAAAAGGTTTCTGTTCACAACAAGTTTTTTAAATAGAAAAAACTTTTATTCAATCAGCTAATTTACTGACTTTGGCTACTTGCGTTGAAAAGGAATTTTCAAACAGATGGTGAATGCTCTAGTGCAAGAGGTGTTATTGACAAAATTGGAAGTAAAATCAAAATGGGTAGTATAAGCTACCCACTTCTATCTAGCTTTTAACTAAAAGAGATATAGCTAACCGTTTTACTTAGTAGTCAGCTCTTGAAAATCCTTAGGACAAGCAGGTGCCATTGCACTACCAGTAGCGGCAGAGCCTGCAGGTGCTGTATTTGAGCCAGTGCCAACGAGAGTAGTTTCACATAAAACAGCCAAAGTGGTTGCGTCACTACTGCTATTTTGTAGTGTAGATAGAACCACATTACCATGATACGATTTAAGAGCAGCTTTCAGAGACTCTCCATTATTACCAATTTGAGAAGTGCCGGAAGCAATTTCGTACTTGTAGTTCTCTGTTTGAGTTTTAATGCCAATCCCTAATTGATCTATTGAAGTACCGAATGAACTGTTTTCCAAGTAATAGGCTTGCTGGGAGCGATTGAGAGAACCAACGTACTGTTTAGCTTCGGATTGCTTACCTTTGTTTGCTTGGTTCAAGAAAGAGGGCAATGCAATAGCAGAAAGAATACCAATGATGATAATTACTACTAGTAATTCAATAAGTGTGAAACCTTGATCTTCCTGCTTTTTTTTCAGAATGTGTTGTAAAAACTTGATTTTTAATTCAGTTTTCATATCTTTTTCCTTGAGTGGGAGTTGCTTAGCGAGTGCTAGATGTAACTTACCCACTTCGGATCAATTTCATATCACCTGGGGTAAAAATTTTTCTGTCTGAGGATAGATTGCTTGCATTTCATAGATGTGTTGTCAATTTGGTTCTGACAAACAATGTAGAGTTGTTGCAATGCAACGCAATACGGTTTAGCTAGCGTGAGTTTTCTCCCAATACGGTTGCGGTTAAGGCTGATTACAGGTAAGTAGCCTCATGTCTAGGCTATGATAGACTACTCATAGTTGGTTGTGTTGTAGCAGTCATGATTCAAGGTTTACCGATACCACAGTCAATGACCTTAGATGATTTTTTGGACTGGTATCCAGATGGCTATGGTCGCTTTGAATTGCATGATGGAGTGATTGTCGAAATGCTACCAGATGGAACTCACGAACAGGTTGCTAGTTTTCTCACGCTCAAGCTGGGAGTAGAAATCGAGCGTGGTAAACTTCCCTATTTCATCGCCCGACTATGTATTGTTAAACCTGTCGAGTCTGAAAGATCAGGGTTTAATCCTGATGTCATTGTTTTGGATTGGGATAGCATTGCAGATGAACCTATGTGGAAAAAACGTTCCACTATCACGAAGGGTAAAACTGCACGTCTAGTGATTGAAGTTGTCAGCACTAATTGGCAAGATGACTATCTAATTAAGCAAGCAGAATACGAGAAGCTTGGTATTGCTGAATACTGGATTGTAGACTATCTGGGTTTAGGTGGTAGGCGATTTATTGGTAACCCAAAACAACCGACGATTTCAGTTTACTATTTGCTTGAGGGTGAGTATCAGGTCTCTCTGTTTCGGGGGAGCGATCGCATCACATCACCAACCTTCCCACACTTAAACTTGACTGCTGAGGAAGTCTTTAGGATTGGGTAACATGTCATAAAATGGCAGAAATTGCCATAATAGGGATGAAAGAATTAAGGAATTAACTCTTGTGAAAAGCATAAATATTTCCCTACCTGACTCTATGCGTGCTTATGTGGAAGATTTGGTAGCCAATGGGGGTTATAGCAGTATCAGCGAGTATTTTCGGGAATTAGTGCGTCTTGACCAAAAACGCAAAGCACAAGAACGTCTCGAAAGTATGTTATTGGAAGGCTTGAACTCTGGCGCTGCTACTGAGATGACCCAGCAAGATTGGGAAGATATTCGTAAAAAAGTGCACGAGAAAGTTGCCAAGCGGCAAAATTTGAACCAAGAGGCATGAGTGAGGTAAACAAACGACCGCAAGCCATTCGTGATTTAATTGAACTAGCAACTTACATTGCAGAAGATAGTTTGGATATCTCGGATCGATTTCTTGCATTTGTGGAAGAAACCTTCAAAAAAGTCGCGCAAATGCCGGGTATTAGCAAACCTTGTCAATTTTTTAACACTACTCTAGCTGGTGTCCGACAGTACGCTATTAAAGGATTTAGGAAATATATTGTCTTCTACCGTCCTACAGAGTTAGGGGTGGAAATTCTCAGAGTTATTCATGGCGCAAGAGATATAGAAGCAATTTTGGATGAGGATTTGGGAAAAGATGACTAATTGAGTTTGCAAGTTAAACCTACTTTGAATTCTGCGTACTCGGTTTATGGATACTTTAAGCTTGTGATGCTGAGAGATAAAAGACTAGAGCAATTATTCTTATCCATTTAAAAAGTCGGACGCTTAGTTGCATTTCTCGAAAAGAGGTGACTATAATAAAGAATAAGTCGTAGTCATTATGAGTTCATTTTAATTAACATGAGCAACCCAACAGTAGAAAACTTAGTGATTATAGGTTCTGGACCTGCGGGCTACACATCTGCCATCTATGCAGGACGGGCGAATCTCAAACCTGTGGTTTTTGAAGGCTTCCAAGCTGGGGGTTTACCTGGTGGGCAGCTGATGACGACAACTGAGGTTGAGAACTTTCCTGGATTTCCTGAAGGGATTACTGGACCGGAGTTGATGGATAAGATGAAGGCGCAAGCAGAACGCTGGGGGGCTGAGTTACATACTGAGGATGTGATAGAAGTTGACTTAAGCCAGCGTCCTTTCACTGTCCGCTCAGAAGAACGGGAATTTAAAACCAACAGCATTATCATTGCTACTGGTGCGACAGCAAAGCGCTTGGGTTTACAGAGTGAAAATGAATTCTGGAGTCGGGGTATCTCCGCTTGTGCAATCTGCGATGGTGCCACACCTATCTTCCACGGTGCAGAATTAGCTGTGATTGGTGGTGGAGACTCAGCCGCAGAAGAAGCAATTTACCTCACCAAGTACGGTTCTAAGGTGAATTTGCTGGTGCGAACAGACAAAATGCGGGCTTCTAAAGCAATGCAAGACCGT
>JAJPJF010000490.1 GCA_021324415.1 Nostocales cyanobacterium Centralia_MAG_434 | reverse complement strand
GGGGGACAAGGGGGACAAGGAGGACAAGGGGGACAAGGGGGACAAGGGGGACAAGGGGGACAAGGGGGACAGGGGAAGGGGGATGGATTTGTATTAGGAATTTTGTGAAATGGTGTTATTTAGAGGGGATTGTTTTTAAGAGTGAATTTGGTTATGGCAATTTTATTTGAGTAACAAATTTTGTCAGTTTTAGAAACCGGGTTTCTCTATGTTTGAAGATGATTTAGGGTTGCTGTATGAGCCGACTGGGTCTATGTTTTTTTGTTTTAAAGAAACAACTTTTTGATAAACTTCAGCCAAAATTTCTCCTTTAATTTGCCAATTGTAGGCGTCTTTGACTAATTTTTGACCCGCTTGTCCCATATGCAGACGGAGTTCTGAGTCTTGAGCCAAAGTCACTATTACTTTAGACAAGTCACGTGCTGCTTGATCGGGATTATGGGCTGGAATCTTAAAACCTGTTTCTGGAGTTACTAGCACTCCAGGTCCTCCTAAGTCTAGGCAGATCACTGGACGCCCTGTTGCCATTGCCTCCATACACACTAACCCCCCAGAATCGTGTAAGCTTGGATGAACTAGCACATGGCACTCTCCTAGCTTTGCCAAGGTTTCTTCACGAGGTAATTCGCCCCAAAACTTGACTTGATGAGCAATTCCTAAATCTTGAGCAAGGTTACGCAGGCGATCGCGTTCTGGACCATCTCCCACAATCCAGTACTCGGCATCAGACAGCTTTGCTTGGGCAAAGGCACGCAACCCCAAGTGAAAACCTTTCCAATGCAACAGTCTACCAATACTGACAAACCTTACGGGGGCAGTTTCAAGCATCTTGTAGTTACCAAGATGGGTTATTTCTTCCTGTGTCAGACCTATTGCAGGTAAAATCTGCACGTGACTCACACCCATTTTGTAAAGCCGGTGAGCTGTATCCTCAGTTGTTGCACTCACCATAGCACTCCTTTTAGCAGTGAGATGCACAAACGGGTCGAGTTCTCCTAAAAAGCGAACAAAGTTCCTGACGATTTCGTAAGTTTTTGCATATCGGCTAAAATCCTGCCAAAACTCTTTTGGTGCAGATTCTCCCCCACCCACTGGTCCCCAAACAAAGGGAATTGGCAGAAGTGAAAGGAAACTAGGATTTGAATACTTAACAAAAGTAACGTGCTGGGCTACGTCAAAACCTATTTCACGATGTAGGCGTTGCGCTACAAAGTATGCTTGAATTTGCCAAAGATAGTAGTGGATTTGCATTGCGCCATTTGATCCCCAGCGCCAGAGGCTACCCAAAATAGGAAGATTGAAATAGACAAAGTGTAAATTAGGAACTGGGTTGCGTTCTAACTCGGCAACAATTGCTTCCTTACTTTCGTCTGGTCGCGTTAAAACCCACACTTCATGATATTTAGCAACTTCCCGAACAAAATTCCAGCCTACACCACGTTCAGAACCTTTTCCCGGTTCACATGAGTAGGCAGACATAAGAATTTTCATATCATGTATTAACCTTAAAATGAAAAAGTATGACTTTGTGTCCTTTTTCAAGGAGCTAAATTTTAGCTAGTTCTTGAAAGTTTTTATGACTCAGAACTTGCTCATAAATTTCAGCAATTTGCTCTGCTGTTTTTTCCCAGGTAAACAGTTTAGCTCTGGCGTATCCTTTGTTGACTAGTTCCTGATATGCATCAGGATGCTTGTGAAGATGAATGACTTCTTCTGCTATTGCTTGATGATCCATAGGATCAACAAGAACTCCTGCATTTCCTACAACTTCAGGCATGGCGGAAACTTTTGAGGTAATCACTGGAATTCCACAAGCCATAGCTTCTAGAAGAGTTATGCCAAATCCTTCATGCAGTGAAGGTGCTAGCAACATATCAGCTGCGTTATAGATTTGAATTAGGGTAGATTTATCTGGTTTACCTAGGTAGCTGATAGAGTTTTCTAGACCTTGGTTTTGAATAAAGACTTTTTGTTCATCTGTAAAGTCTGCACCAACTTTCCACAAATGGATGGATAACCCTCGTTGCCGCAAAGTTTCTACAACTTTAAGAATTGTAGAAAGATTTTTGCGGGGATGATTAGAACCTACATTTAGCAAACAAACTGTTTCAGATGAGATGTCATATTTTTGGCGGAGGGATATAGCTTGTTCTTTGGGTAATGGGTGAAAGGCTGCGTCAACAGCATTAGGGATGATAGAAATACGTGCTGGCTCAATATCTAATATTTGAGTCGTATCTTTGGCTGTCATAGAAGAAACAGCAACAATATGATTAGCGCACTTCATACCTTTGACGGCATACAGCCACATTCGCCGACTGATAAAGGGGAGTTCCACTGAGCCTTGCAGATTATCCCGACAGTAAAAGTTAACCAGATCGTGACAGGTGACAACAACAGGTTTATTTTTCTTTTTTAACCAATAAGTGATATGTGCCTCGCTAGGGTCGATGATATGAAAGATATCCGCCTCTTGCTGCTGCACTTGTTGAGGAAAGTGCCAGAAACGTTCGTAATACTTTTTCAGTCGCAAAAAGAGAGAACGACTTTTTCTATCCACAGGATGCGGTTTAAGATCTAAAATTTCCCAGTTTGGTCGGACAGTTCGGAGTCCGGAAATGATGCCATCTGTGTAAACATCCATACTTGGCTCTGGCATCATTCGCGCAATCACTACACGCATTGGTTAGGTCTCACCCTTAAATTAAAGATATAAAACACTGTGTTATGCCAATTCGAAATTAAGGCTAAATTTTAGAGAATTGGCGTTATGTGAGTTTTTCTTGTCTGGTAACGTATGCACCACCCTTTTGCTCTAGCAATTGTTGCCAAAGGCTAAGCAACCGCTCTGCAATTCGTTCGTGGGTGTAATATTGATACACTCTGGTCATACCATACCGTCCAGTCTCTTCCCACCACTGTGGTTGACGGATCATGCGCTCTAGGATTGCAGCTAATCCTGACGCGTCTCCTTCACAAAAGACTAAATCGGGTCGCCCAATCACGTTGGGAATCTCGCCAGAACTAGAACCAATAACTGGTACACCCATTGCCATTGCTTCAATCAACACGTGACCAAACTGCTCTTTCCAGGTTGAAGCAGTTCGTGAGGGCAGAACTAGGACATCAAATTTGCTAATTTCTGCAGCGGCTTTGCTGTGGGGTACTGCGCCTTGCCAAGTTACCAAATCGGCAACCTGCTGCTTTTGTGCTTCTTGTCTGAGAGCCTCTTCAAAAGAACCGGAACCACAAAGAATGACTCGGCAGTTAAGCCCTTGTTGTTGGAGTTGACGGGCAGCAGCAAATAGGGTGTCAATACCTTTTTCTGGCACTAACCGCCCTAAAAAGCCAATATGGAATTCTTTGCTTCTTTGTTCAGGCGATCGCCCATGTTCATGAGGAGCAAATAGCTGAGTATCCACCCCCATCTGGGGCATAACTTCCACTAACCCTGTGTATCCCCATTGACGCAACAAATCAGCCCCATCACGGTTACCAGCAATGATCAGTTTTGCAGTACTCATGACAAATTGGCGAATCCAACGGCGAAATGGTGGCAAGTGGCGGTCCATGTTCTCCCAACCGAAGACAACTAAAGGCTTGCCAGTCAGTCGGCTCCAAATTGCTAGCTCTAATGCACAAAGGGAAAACACTTCTTCCTCGACCTGTACCACATCTGGTCGAAAATCGTTGAGGACTTGCCAAATTTTCCAAGGTGCATAGATATGTGCCCCGCCTCGACCAGAGAAGAGGACGGGGGCAGAATAGGTTTTGATCTTGGGGTAAGGTGTTTCTAGGGGAAGTAAGCGATTCCACTCTAGTGATTTCCAGTTACCAGGAGCCAGCAACCCAACTTCTGCTTTGCCAGTTTCGGCGATCGCTTGGAGTTTTCCCTGATTGACACCGACAACATAGGCGTGGCTGACAAATAATATGCGTAAGGAGGAACTGGTGCTCATAGCTTAACAGGGTCTAACTGCATAGCATTGACTTGTTTGCTAATATGTGCAGGTATTTTTTTGCCTTCAACAATCACAGCTTCATCAGTCCTATCAAGCTGTTCTATCACCCGCACATCATCAATTTCACTTTCAAAAGCCCCCTTACTAGTACCCTCAAAGCCCATTTCCGAGAATATTCTCAGTAGAGTGGGTGTGTCGTACATACACTTGTGGGGAAATCGGATAAATGGTGCTAGTCTCCGCTTGAGTGCCCCATCACGAGGAGACTCGTAGCTAACATAAAGCTCATCCAGCACTTGGTCGGCTGCAATTTTACCCTGCGTATACTTGTCGATGATCGCTCTCAAGTCAGGCACGATGATCCGAATAATGCCATTGGGCTTTAACACACGATGGCATTCTCTTAAGAAATGCCGCCCTTCACTTTTAGAGAGATGCTCTAGAGTGTGAGAACTATAGATGACATCAACTGAATTATCTGCCCAAGGAAATTGCTTCCTCAGGTCGTGAATAAAAATTCTATCTGACCAGTCAAAATTGATGATTTTGAGCTTTTTATTGATTGTGGAGAGGATTGGCAACTTTGCTATCCAAGCACCCATCGCATAGTCTACGTTTACCCAACCATTAGGAATATGAGAACCACAACCAAGATTTAGTTTGAGCATTTGCTAAATCCTTATTTTACCAAGATAATACTGAAAAGAATGCCCGTTTTATGACTCTTAAAAAACAACTTAGTCTAAGTAGACGAGCGTAGTTTATTGTGTTGATACCCCTTAAAGAACTGCCAGTTCAAGGTTCTTATTAGGCGTTTAAGAGGACTCGAACCATACACCTGATTAAATAGAATTGTAAAAATTACGTCAGGTAAATACCATTCTAGTAACCACCGATGAGGTCTAGACCAGTTAAATTGGTTATCAAACTGGGGGTGACTAATAAGCCGTTGGTGTGCTTTTCTGCACTCAATGTCGGCAGCATCTTTAAGACGGGCAAGTATGTAAAGATTGTGGCAAAAACCTATACTAGAGTGTAAATCTGTTAGCATCTGCGCAATCTCTGAACCATAAACATTTTGGAGGAGACGTTTCTGCTCTTGATAAACACGCTCATGAGAAGTTTGCTCCCGCTCCACAAAATCGACAGTCAAAGTCAATTGACTGGAAGTATTGGTTGAATGCAAACGAAATTTACTAAGCACCTCTAGTACAGATCCGATTACCGTTAGTAACGGAGAAAGATAGATAATCAGAGAATCAGAATTTCGCAAAAACTTTTCATTCATTGGAAATATATATTCAGCAACTTCACGTCGGATACTAAGCGCAGAAGCCGGTGGTATATCGCCTACAAAAAACCCACCATTTTGCAAAGCAAACGGTGCCATCCAACCGGAAGCCAAATGCTTAAACATCGGTCGCTGCTTAATAAAGTTGCCATTTCCATCAATTTGAATCACGTTATGAATAACAAAGCCAATCTTTGGGTCAGATTTAAACTTCTCTACTACCTTTTGCAACTTTGTAGGCATCCAAAGATCATCTGCATCTAAGATACAAATAATATCTCCCTTGCTCTCCTGATATGCTGTATTCCAAGCAGTAGCAACTCCTCCATTTTGTTTGGCAATAAGTTTAATTCTAGGATCTTTCTGAACATATCTTTCAATAACTGCACAGGAGTTATCAGTAGAGCCATCATCACAAACTAAGACCTCAAAACGCCCGTATGTTTGGCAGAGAACGCTTTCTAAAGTCTCACTAATATACCTGGCATAATTATAGTTGCCAATTAACACAGAAACCAATGGTTCTTCAGAAAGCGGAACCAGTTCCATAGGTTGCAGTTTATTAGTTAATGGTTTTAGCTTTTCTTCCATGTGTCAATCCTTACAGGTAAATATTGTTCAAGAGATTTACTAAATTCTATGTGATTCATTGAGCTTCAAATACTCTTTCCAAAAATCTAGGGAAGTCAGACGACTAAAATGATTTTTCCACTCTGTACTGACAGAAGACCAGTTGATACTACTTTGTATAATTAGCAGAAGCCATCTCATTAAAATTCCAATTCCAGCAGTTCTACTCATTTCATGCTGGTATACAGAGATATTACTATCTCGGAAAAACAAAACTCGTTTTTTTGTAAAAACTTTAGGCCACCAGTCAATATGCTCTGCTGAAATAATGAATAATGCAGCATCATTGCTTAACAAAAAGTTGGGCAGTAAATGACCATTGAGAGTGGCTAGAGCGAATAGTCTCCTGAAAGTAGGTAACTGCATCATCTCACGACCTGTGTCGTTAAAAGTTTGCTCACCCAAGGAGGAGCTAGATTTTACACTCTGACTCTTATATGTCTTGCTGAGTCCTATAATTTTTGCATGCAGTGTTTCAGGGTCATTTTCCATGAGCAAGGGTCCTTGCATATAGTCTTCAAAACCCCTGATAATCATTTCTGCAGAATTGTAATCAAATATAAATAGCTTGTGTAGTAATCTTTTTGTTAAAAATTTAACTGCATCAGTGTATTTTAACGATTGACGCATGGAATGGGTGATTAAGTGATTGCGAACCCAATAATAAGTATCCCAAACCGGATTTTTTGCGTAGAAAGGCTCATGCCAAACAGCGATTCCTGGTAAATACACGATGGAATGACCAAGCCGTTCTTTCATTCTTAAGCCAAACTCTATGTCATCTAGCTTGATAAAGAAAGGTATGGGCAATCCCATTTTTTGTACAGTTTCTTTAGAAAAAGCACAGAACCAAAAACCTGCATAATCAGGACTGGTATCTGACAGCAAATGATTAATTTCTTGAGGATTTTCTAAATTTAGCCAAGGATTGATACAAGCAACTTCAAATGGGTCGTATTTATAGTTATTATTGTCTGGTGTTTTTGAATACAGTCCACCAGCTTCATGTAAAAGATTCTTTTTATGCAAATCTAACATGCTGCCAGCTAAGGCAAAGTCTTGTTTTGCATATTCATACAAAGGGAAAAGTCTGTAAATGGATTCAGGTTCTAATTCGATGTCATCATCCATAAATAGGAAGTGGGTATAAACATCTTCCTCTAAAGCCTGGACGAGTCCACGAGTGAAGCCTCCACTGCCACCTACATTTCTATTAGAAATGAGTTCAAAGCTTTGATTGGGGAATTCTTCTTTATTTAAAGTTTTGGCATTGTCAACCACAAAAACTTTGAGGTTCTTGCTTTTTAGGGAACCATCTTTGAGAATATTTTCTACAGTCTTTTTAACGTAAGCTTCTTTTTTAAATGTACAGGTAATAATACCTAATGACACTTCTCTGAGGGGATTTTGCTCAGTGGCAAGACATCCTTCGACAAAAGAACCATGCTCACTCAAGCACATGAGTTCTAGGTAAACTCTACCCATATTTTCACTTCGCCAAGAATCGGGTAGGCAGATTTTTGTCTGTTTTTCTAGTTGGCAATTCTCGACAGTCTCTTGATAAATTAATTCTCTGTGAGTTTGTCCATGACGTTCTCTATAAAGAGAAATTTGAAAGTCTCCCTCAAGTTTTAATAAATAATACAAAAATTCTAGCTCTGTATATTTTGCATAGAATTTTTCGTAAAATGAATTGAAGTAAGTATTAAAAGACAAAAAGCCACCTTTTTTAAAGGTAACTTTAACATCATCTTTATTAGAACTTAATGATGCGCCATTATGGCAATTTATGTATAGATTCGTTGTTTCAAGTGTGTGCGGGAATTGAATTCTATTTATGACATTCATGTATGTTTTTTGAATTGATGCCTGTTGAGTTATTTTGGTAGACGCAACACACAAATTTTAGAATTATGTCTTATTTCACAAAGGCTTCTACTTGATTTTGTAGTGCCTTTCCATCAAATGCACTCTCTTGAATGGTTAGTAGAGGATATATTTCAGGTAAATATTCTCTCATAGTAGGTTCTTGAGGACCAAATGAGAAGTGTCCAGCAAATACATTATGAATGACAAGGATGGGTCTAGATAGTTTTATGCAATCCTTGCATAAATACTCCTCATCTATTCCTAGCACTCCCTCGTGTAATGAAGTCCGTAACCCACCTATTGCTTCCCATAGGTTCCGCTCAAAAAGTATGGCCCCTATACTAAAGTGATGGGGTACTGCGGAATAACTGAAAGGCTGCGATCGCACGTAGCGCGCTATCTCATCAAATGGAAGGCTCTTTTGCCACAGCCATTTAGCCGCTTCTCCAGAAGAGTGAGCTTTAATCCCTTGCGCTGCACGTTTGAGTTCACCAAATTTATTTCTATATTCCTCCTCAGCACCAAGCATTTTCAACAGAGTGATGTAGGAATAACCATTGACGTTCAGGACGGGAGAACAAAATCCTGGACTATACAGCCCTTCTTCTTTAATATGTAAGTAGCCTTCCAACAAAGAATCGAAGAATCCTTCAGAGATGAAAATATCTTCATCCAGCTTGTAGATCCATTGTGCATTTTTATGCAAATCTATTGCCAAATTCTGCACGAGTGAAACTTTATTAGCCTTAGTGTGAAGATAAGACCAACCATGATGTTCTGCTAATTTTGCCAAAGGAGCAGAATACAAACCCGAAGACAAGATACATACATCAATATCTGCTGGCACAAACTTCGCTATTCTCTCTAAAGTCAGTGGCCAGAGAAATTCTTTATAGCCTGCAAGTAGAATGAGAAGACGCTGACTTCCCTTGCTCCGATTAACGAATGTATAAGAGCCAGTAAAGTTTAACCATCTTGTCCAATTGTCTATGATCTTGTGACTGATACTCGACACTATACGCAGTGGCCAATCACGTTTCTCAAGTGCCTTTTTTATACGTGTCAATATTGCCATTTAATAAACATCTCCCTCCTTGCTATATTTCACCAAATTCTCTCCTTCCCTTGTCCCCCCTGTCCTCCTTGTCCCCCCTGTCCCCCCTGTCCCCCTGTCCTCCTTCCCTTCTCCCTCTCTCACTGTCCTGCGATCTCTTTCTCAAACACACCTAACGCGCGCACTACTGCTTGATCCATGTCGTAGTACTTGTAGTCGCCTAGTCGTCCTGCAAACAGAACTGAACCATTGAGTTTTTCGACTTCTTTGAGGTAAAGGTCCAGACGTTCGCGGTTCTCTTCATTGAGAATGGGGTAATAGGGGTCATTTTTCCCTGGTACGTACGCTTGGGGATATTCCATCACCAAAGTAGTTTTAGGTGAGGTTTGACCTGACAAATATTTTTGCTCAGTGATGCGGGTGATATCGTAGTCGTTGGGGTAGTTGACTGTACCCACCTCTTGATAGCGCTCTTGATCTAAGGTCTCGAAGTGAAAGCGCAGGCTACGGTAAGGCAATTCACCATACATGTAATCGAAGAAGGCGTCAATTGGCCCGGTGCAGAGTATCCGGTCAAACTTGAAGTCGTTGATAATCTCGCGATAATCTGTATTTAGCAGGACTTT
>JAJPJF010000014.1 GCA_021324415.1 Nostocales cyanobacterium Centralia_MAG_434 | reverse complement strand
CAATCGATGTGCATGATTGATATTTTGATCTGTTTAAGAGTTGGAGGAAGACCTTGAAATTCACCTAGATGTGTCGCTGTGAATGTGCCACAAGTGACAACTTTATCGCCTTCAACAATTACTTCATTAAACGTGTGCTGACCATCTCTAAAAGCCAAATAGAACGCCATCCCAAACTGTCTGAAACCCTCACCATCTAGCGGTTTAGGCACTCCAGCCATATGAGCGATAAAATTAGGTGCTAGAAGTGCCAATGCTTGGTCAATATTACGATTGTCGAAACTTGAGTAGAACTTAAGAACAATAGCTTTATTTTGTTCACTTGACATTTGGCTTGTTAATTGAGATTAAGAAAACTTTTGATGCACGATGCCGCTTCTTGCTTGCTTTTCCTCCCATACCATGCAGGAGCGATGCGCTTTGGCTTTGCGCCATGCCGAAGGCTTATCGCACTACACCGTATCATCCATCCAGCCACACGGGCAATCCCAATGCACCCGTGCTGTGTAATCCCGATCAAATTCAGCACCACAACTGGGACATCTACCAGTAAACATTGGGTGAGTGTCCAACAATTCTAGCTGCTGCTCCCTTGTCAATTGCTGTCGGGGTTGCAGAATTAGTTCGCCATTGTAGTAGCTTGCTCCCTCTGGCTCCCACAGTTCTACTGATCCGGCATTTGGGTCTTCTCGAAAGTCCAAACAATTATCGTCCTGTGGTCCTGTAGGGTGAACGGCACAGACGAGGTGAGGATCATGTGAGTAGAGTTGGCAACAATCGCACTCTGGTATTTTGGGCATAGCACTAGTCACAATTTTTACTAGCAAACAGTCCCTCATTATAGAACAATTGTACTATTAAAAGTTACAGAGATGCCCAAAACTTTCCACCAAGGTGAATCAGTAGATGATTTCACAAAAAGCGCGCTCGGCACTCTACGACTCTGAATAATGCCATACTAGGCAAGTGTATCCCTTGTGATTAAACACAAGCACTTAGTGCTCTCCAAGTTATAGGACCAACAATTCCATCTACGACCGATGAAGGATCTTCACTTCTTGCTTGAAAGTCTTTGACAGCATCTTCTGTTTTCTTACCAAAGAAACCATCGATTTTGATGTCGTCGAAGCCATACAGTTTCAAACGCCCTTGCAAATATTGCACATCAGGATTTGGTGTGGTTGCATTGTCATTACGGTGCAAAACTGGTAGTGTGTTGCATGATACTGAAGGTCTCATAGTAAATTTCTCCGTTTAGGTCGTTTTCAAATAATTGCCAAGCTGTAGTTGTTGCTGACAATATATATCTACGACTTCAAATTTTCGATTCCTGAAATAGTCTCAAAATTGACCATTTGGCTGGATATGAGCCAAAATTGGCCAAGTAATTGCTTTGCTCAGTGTCCATGAACACCATTCAACCAAACATTATCCTGAATGCTCCCATTACTTGCGGCTCACCAGTGAGATGAGTGCAGACATTCCGCTATGCCCTACGCCTTCGGATAAAACGGCTTCGTATTCTACCAAATGTAGAATCTCCATTTTGGAGAATGATTCTCGTAACAACTGGGCTGTGTACATATTCTCTATATATGGAGGACCTCCGGTTTTCAACTCTAATTGTTTGGGTGTGTAGCCTTGCAGGAGTAACAAGCCTCCAGTCTTGAGTGAATCCTGAAGACGCTGGAAAATGAGTGTGCGCAAATCTGGTCCAGCAAATTGGATGAAGATTGCGACGATGACATCGAATCGTTCTACTCCCCAGTCCCAACTAGCAAGGTCGGCAACTTCTGTTGTTATGGTTACACCACGGCTAGCAGCTAAACGCTGTGCTTTTTCAAGCGCAATTGGTGAAATGTCAACAGACAAAACATCAAGTCCCAGCGAAGCCAGCCAGACGCCGTTGCGCCCCTCCCCATCTGCTATGGCAAGTACCTTTTGCCCTGGTGATAACCTGTAACTTTGAGAGCGAAGGAACTCGTTCGGCTCTAAACCAAAAAAATATTCATCACTAGAGTATCTCTGATTCCATTGCTCACGCTCATCAATGTTTTGCATCTGTGTTTAAATAAGATTTCGTATTTAGTGTGGAGAGAAATCATTGTTGGTGTCAAAAGACAAAGTGTCAAACAGCGATTGCCTCTGGCACTGACCTTTTGGGTCAATCGCATGATTGCACTAGCCCCACGACCATCCTTCCTCATACCTCAAGCTGGGACTGCTTATCCTTATATTGTTGGTACTGTTGCTCTTTGGACTCAAAGTATTTCTCTACTGCTGTTTTAGTAGCAATAGCATTTTGATACTCCTGGTCACCTTTAGCCTGCAACCGTTCTCGCACACGCTTGCGTAGATCGCAGACAATCTTGCCATTCACCCGCCTAGTCTGCGCCCAATCTAAAATTGGTGATGTGTATAAAGCATGCTCAATATACTTGCCATCAAGAATCTCAGGTAAACTATATCCTAGCAGCTCCGGTATCCAGTGGTAGATAAAGCGTAAGTCTGAGTCTTTTTCAGAGATATTTTTATTGGGATT
>JAJPJF010000274.1 GCA_021324415.1 Nostocales cyanobacterium Centralia_MAG_434 | reverse complement strand
GTCTCGTATGTCAAGTCTTATCAGGGTTTTGTTATTTTTTGACACATTTTCTTCATCCTCATTTACGTATTTAACTATTTTTTTGGCATAGTAAGTACTGAAGAACCAAAAACCTTGCTAATTTTACTATGTTTCTTGGTCCTGTACTGGCAGTAGTTGGAGCTGGTTTAGATGCCCATTCCATGCAAAAAGAAGCAGAAAGACAAAGTAAAATGGCTGAAGCTCGTCAGGAGATTACAAGTCAGTTTATTGTCATTGCAAAAAATCTTGAACATCAAATAGAAAAACTACTGGGAGAAGTAGAACTACAAGTTTATGGCGAGATTGACAAGCAAATTGCAACCGCACGTCAACAGGAAGAAAATGCGATCGCTGCTTCTAACACTGGGGTAAGACAACTCGCAGAAATTCGTAAAGACTTTGAGTTGATTCTCCGCTACATTAGCCAAGCAGTTAAAAGTTCTGTGGCTTAAAGGATTTGCAATATAACATCTGCTCCAATATGCACCTGTGACGTCATCGTTTCTTTATCTACTTCTTGTACAATATCCTTAACAATAAATCCAAATTATAGTGCTGGCTGTTATTGAGATTGCCTCGTTTTACCAACACGAGCACTACAATTAGGTACAACACAATCAATACATGGCACAAATTTCTGATGATCAGGATAAGTATTGATGAAATCAAACGTGACTTCTTGAGATACCTTGAGCGTGTTGAGGCTGGAGAAACGCTGGTAATTTTACGTGCTGGGAAGCCTGTTGCAGAAATGAAGCCAACAGTACCGGAAGAAATTACTTCAAGACCCTTTGGGCTTTGTGCAGGAGAGTTTATTGTACCGGATGATTTTGATGAACCACTGCCAGAGAATATTATTAGTGAATTTGAGAACTAATGAAACTCCTTCTAGATACACATATTTTTCTCTGGTTTATTAGTGGCGATTGTCGGTTGTCTGATAACTTTATAGAGAGTATTCGTAGTATTGATAATGTGGTTTATCTCAGTGTTATTTCTATTTGGGAAGTAACAGTTAAGTATCAAATAGGAAAACTACCTCTACCTCAGCATCCAGAAACTTATTTGCCGATACAGCGTGAGAGGCACTTGATAACTAGCCTCCCTTTAACTGAAGCTTGTATTGCACATCTTGTGAGGCTTCCGAGTATCCACCGAGATCCATTTGACAGAATGCTAATTTGTCAAGCGCTAGAACATGACTTGACTATCTTAACGGTTGATGATGTAGTTCTTGCTTACCCTGTCAAAATCTTAAAGTTATAAATTCCGCTATCTTAGCTTAGTTAGCAGCTTAAAAATATGAATATCGGCCTAAGTTTTGTCGATACACTAGAAAATTCTCAAGTTTTTCACAGTTAGTTGATAGGCTGCAAGAGTGTATTCAGATGTCTTATAAGAAACTCTCTATATCTAGGTTTTAATCAAACATGCTCGGCAAACTGAGTTTAGAGCAAATCGAGCAAATTCTACACTCACAAGTCCTAGGACGTATTGGTTGCCATTCACGTAATAGGACTTACGTGGTACCTATTACTTATGCTTATGATGGAGAGCGCATTATTTGCCATAGCGCTGATGGATTGAAGATTCAGATGATGCGCGAAAATCCGGAGGTTTGTTTTGAGGTTGAACAGGTTGAAAATTTAGCCAATTGGCAAAGTGTCATTGCTTGGGGTAGATATGAAGAACTTCAAGGAGAGCAAGCCCAACAGGCAATGAAACGGCTCATAGAAAGGATTATGCCTTTGATTGTCAGCACAACTATAAACCTCAGCCATACTGAAGAACAGATTCTCCAAGGGAAACCTTGTAATTCCTCACCGCAGTCTGTTATCTTTTGCATCCATCTGTTAGAAAAAACTGGACGTTTTGAGAAGCGCTAAAGCGATCGCCCCACAGTTTGATAACACCGAAACTATAACAATTATGTCAACGTTGCACGACCAGACGGAAGAACAAATTTTGTCTAGTTGATGAGTTGTGATACCTTAGCTTAGTTAGCAGCTTAAAAACATTGATATCAGGCTAAGCTCAAAGGAAAATCGGTGGTGGAAGAACAGTTACTAATTCGTGTAGGAGAACCTCAAGATTTGGATGTCTTGGTGGACTTTAACCGAGCAATGGCACAAGAAACAGAGGGGAAAGACCTTTGTGTAAATGTTGTGACGGCTGGGGTGAAAACCATGTTGAAAAATCCAAATTTAGGATTTTATATCCTAGCTGAATATAATAACAAAATTGCTGGTGCGCTGATGGTGACAACGGAGTGGAGCGACTGGCGAAATGGGATATTTTGGTGGATACAAAGTGTTTACGTTCACCCAGAGTTTCGTCGTCAAGGCATTTATCGAAAACTCTACGAGTTCGTGAAAGAAAAAGCCAGAAATGAGCAAAACGAACCACGAGTATGTGGCTTTAGGCTTTATGTGGAACGTGACAATATTGTCGCACAAAAAACTTATCAAGCTCTAGGTATGCAAGAAACCGTCTATAAGATGTATGAGGAACTTGAGTTGGGGTGAATTGATACCGATTTGGTAAGCAACCAGACAAGGAGGACAAGGAGGACAAGGAGGACAAGGGAGAGAATTTTTATCAATAATGATGAGGACATGAAAATCAATTCCCTATGCCCTATGACGGCAGTTGCTCCACTTGGGGAAACCCCAAGACCGCACTGCCTCCCCCATGCGCCATTTTCAAGCTAGTCCAACCAGCTTTGCACTTAACTCCCACATACGTTCACCTTTTTCCTGATCGCGGGCTTGGGGTGAGACTTTTTGCACAAAAGACTTTCCGTCTTTTTTCTGGCGATTTCCCCAACTCCAATAGGCACCAGATTGTTTGTAGTCAGGATCGGCAACTACTATGGCAAGACGTTCACCTGCCAATTCTTGAGATACATAGCCTCCTGTGATGTACTTCTGGAATTTTGGAAAGAGTTTTTGAAATAGGGGATAGTGATTGCGGAAGAGTGGTGTTTCGGCAACACATCCGGGATAAAAGGAGGTGAAGGTAATTCCAGTTAAGTCATGATAGCGACGATGCAGTTCTCGCATGGTCAGCACGTTGCAAACTTTGCTATCTTTATAAGCTTTGACAGGTTCAAATTTTTTGCCGTCAATCATGACGTTAGACCCTTTAAATCCAGCTGCAAAGCCATCCAGATTTCCCAAGTCTGGACGTGGCGGAATCTTCCCGCCAAGCTCGTCCGGATTATGTGTTACTGTTCCCAAAATGACCAACCTTGGATCGGGAGATCCAGAGTGCTTCAGATCCTCAAGCATGAGGTTACACAATAGGAAATGACCAAGATGATTCGTGGCTACGGTCAATTCATATCCATCTACGCTGCGCAACGGTTCCTTGATTAAAGGCATATAAATTGCAGCATTGCAAACCAAAGCGTCTAAGGATTTGCCTGTTGCTCTGAAGTCTTTGACAAACTGTCGAACGCTGTTAAGATCACCTAAATCAATATGTATGACGGTGTAAGCATCCTGTGGTATTCCCACAGCAGCAGCCGCTTTTTCTGTCTTAGGCAAATCTCGACATGCCATCACCACATGCCATCCTCTTTGGGCAAGGGCTTTCGCACCATACAAGCCTACCCCCGAGGAGGTACCGGTGATTATGACTGTTTGCTTCCGATTTTGTGTCATTCTCTTAAGATTTTGTTAAAGGTCGTTAATTGTGTTTCTATAATCTCATAGGATTTTACTTTTGTGATAATCCCTTTCCGTGCTTGTAATCCCACACGGACAAATTGGCGTGACTACAGTGGGCGAGGTTCGGAACGCTGGTGGAGATGTAATCAGAACATCAGGCAGAAGTCCAAGACTTCAAAAATAGACAAAACCGCGTCTGCAATTGCGAACGCGGTGTGCTTGGAAACCCACTTACTCAAATTAGAGTAGGAAAGAAAACTAGATTTTCTCCATGTAAGAGTGTTACTTAATAAGTTCCTTCACCTTCTTGATAATGCCTTCTGGGTCGATTCCTTGATGGGGGAACTGCTCCCACAGACCACCACAGCCTTCTTTGTGGACACCCAAGTGAGCAAATTTTGGTGTCAATCCACGTTCTAGGAGCCAAGAACCGAAGCGGCTACCGAGTCCTGTACGGCGATTGAACGATTCTACCACTAGCACAAATGGAGCTTGGCCGATCTTGGCGAGTGTCTCTTCATCAATGACGTTCAGTGTTGGCTTGTTGATCAAACCGACATTAATTCCTTCCTGCTTGAGACGTTCTACAGCATCCAAGGAGCGGTATAGTGCATCACCAAAGCTAACGATGTAGCCGGCAGATCCTTCACGGATAACTTCATCCTTACCAGGAGTGAAGGTGTAACCTTCGCCGTAGAAGTCTTTGCCATCACTATTCAGGATGTTTGGCACTTTAGAACGGGTGGAGAAGATAAAGCGTAGTCCTGGGTCAAAGAATACCGCTTTTACACAGGCTTTCATCTGTTCAGCATCTGCTGGGAAGTACAGCCGTGTTTCATAGCCGTCATCTAGTCCGTTGTCAGCAAACAGGTTATTCAAACCAAAATGGCAGGTGTTGTCTGCCATATCGTCTACACCAGAGTGAGAGAAATGACAAAGGACATTGGAATAATTGAGACGCGCCATGGTGATTTCTGAGATACACATCTCTAGAAATGCGCTAAAAGTTCCAAAGATACCTTGCTTACCTTTTTCCATGCCAAATCCAGCAGCGGCAGAAAAGTTACCCCGCTCCATGATGCCAGAACTGACGAAGATTTCTGGGTATGTATCGTGAATTTTCTTCAATCCACAAGAACCTTCTAGGTCACTGTCGATACATATTACTTTTTCAATCCGTTCGGCTTCAGTCAATTTGCTGAGTACAGAGACTACTGCTTCGCCAAACACATTCCGGTTAGAACCCCATTTGTCGCTAGCACCGATGAAGGTATAGGTGTTCTTGGGCTTTTCAATGTTCTTAAGGTAGTTGACAGCCTCGGTTCGTCCATGCTTTTCCAGGTAGGCGATCGCCTTATCTACTGAAATCACATCGTGACCATGAGTAGAACCTTCGATACCGTCAATCCCCACAGCCATTTTCCGCTTGTTGATCAATGCGATCGGTCCATCAGTTGTCACTGCTTGACATATACGACGATACAAGTCATCTATGTCCTCGCCATCTCCTTCATTAACGCTGACTCCATGACCTTCTAGTGTCTTGGAGACACTATACCCAGGCAAATAATCTGAAGGATGACCGGCAATGGTGACATCATTGTCATCAATGATCAGCTTGACGTTGAGATTCTTAGCAACTGCTAGACGTGCAGCTTCCGCATCATTACCTTCTTGCTGGGAACCATCAGAACCTAGACAGATAACTACCTTGTTAGGGTTTGCCAATGCCACACCATTAATGTAGGGCCAGATGTGTCCAAGACGTCCAGAACTAAACTTCACACCAGGTGTCAATCCAAGTTCAGGGTGTCCTGGCAGTTCTGAATGAGCGGCACGGTATTGGACAAGACGCTCAACAGGCAATTCCTTATGTAGAGCAGCCAACAGATATTGTGTTGCCACTCGGTGTCCTGCTTCATCAAAGAAGATCGGCACAAACTTGTCTGGTGCACCTCGGAATAACGCATCGAGGATCACAACCTCTGGTACTGTGTCATAAGGACCACCAGTATGACCACCTACACCTCTGGCAGCGCCTGTGGCAGTAAAGAATACTATCGCATCGCGACAAAGCTGAATGTTGGCTTTTAGTGTTTTCCGTTGCTCATCAGTCAGGCTCGAATTTGCAGGATCTAATGCTAGTGGTTTATATGCAGTAAGATCAATGGGAAAGCTAGCTTTAACAGTAGTAGTCATGGCTGTTCTTGCTGAATTTACGTGATTGTCACCAAGGAAGGAGAATAGGGTGTAGGAAAAGTCACAAAAGCCCTTTTATCGCTAGACATTTAAACCGTACACCAAACAAGCTTTATGCCCGAACCAGTCTCAAACAAAGCAGCTTGCCCTTTAATAGACTGGCTTCTAAATTTAAACGCACTGGCTCCTATATTTATGTATGGAGTTGACTTCAAGCGTAACCACTTTTGTTCAATCAGCGCGAATTCATAGGGTTTGTCTATACCCCTACACTCCCTTGAAAGTATGGACTCGTTATTATTGGCAGTCCTCTGCAAAGGCGAACCATTAAAAGTTATGGTAGATTGCACTCAACCTCCATACTACGTTACACACTCTCAATCATAGACTTGAGTTTACCGTAAATGTTGACCTGTAAACCATTCCAGACACGAGATCAATCTAACAGCTTTTAGATTGATGTATGTATTTTTCCAATATTTGCTTAATATTTTACTAACGTTATTTTTAATACATTGACCCTGTTTTGCAAAAGTCTGTTTTTCTTCTCAAGCAAAAATCACAGTGTTTTGCAAAATTGCAGAGATTCACTGATTGACATAACATTATGCTCCTGTATAAACTTATCCAATTTAGAGTGCATTTCATGCATTAACTGTGTGATAAGTTAACAGATTTAGCAGGGTGAGAATGTTGGGTTAATCTACCTTGCACTATTCTTTGAGCTTGACTGAAAAAATCGGGTTTATCAACGGTAACTAAAGGTTTTCTAGCTGATTGATTGCTAACAAACCTGATGTTTTATCAAGGTGCAAAATATCAGGTTAATAACTTTTTTTTCGTAATTGTAGGGGATCTACTTTTTCTGCTTCAGTTTCCTTGGGTTTCAATTCTACCTAGCTCAACTCTAAGGATACTTTTATTTTCAAAGGTAGATTTGAGGCTATTAACTGCTGAGGTTAGTCAAAAATATAGGTGGCTTAGCACTTATGGCACAACCTCTATCTTTGTAGATATTAACTAATAAGTGATTAAGGAAAAATTAAGATTTGATTTTTTCTTTTATCTATTATTAGAAAATAAAAAATCTCTGTGATTCGATAGTTATAGGTAAAATGCTGTGTTTTTAACATTCTCTAGACAAATTCATAAGTTGGCAAAGCTACAAAATCAAATTCTCTTAATGCTAGTTTTAAGTAGCATTACTCCTGTGTTGATTGTGGGAGCTTATGGTATTTTTTCTTCAACCACAGCTTTGTCAGATTTAGCTGAAACGAATCTGAAAAAGCAGGTTGATGATGAAACCCAGAAGATCAACGCAGTCTTAGATGGTATCAATGATGATGTTTTATTTCTGAGTAGAACTCCTGAGATACAAGGTCTTGTAGAGTCGAAAGATCAGAAGGTCGATGAGTGGACTAAGCAGATGGAAACTATCTTCGCCAGCTTAATGAAAACCAAACTCTTTTACATGCAGCTGCGATACATCGATGAAAATGGACAAGAAATTGTACGAGTCGATTCCGATGGTAAGAACGTTCAAGTTATCCCCAAAACGGATTTACAGTACAAGGGAGATAGGGGATATTTTACTGCAACGATGAAGTTATCTGCTGCCACTATCTATACTTCACCTGTAGAACTGAATCAGGAACACGGTCAAATCGAAAGACCTTTTAAACCAACAATTCGTTATGCAACACCGATTTTTGACTCAACTGGAAAAAAAAGAGGTATTGTCATTGCCAACGTATTAGCTAACAAATTTATCAAAATTGCTAAAGAGGCAAATATTGGTGAAAAACAAGAATCATTGCTAGTAGATCAAAATGGCTATTATATCGCCCATCCTAATCCTAATAAGGAGTGGGGTGTTGACCTGAAGAAAAATGAAAAATTGGAAAAAGATTTTCCTCTAGAAATAGCTAAACAAATTCTGAGTACCCAACAGGGACTTATTGATCAAGGAACTGACAAAATCATTGCTTACCACAAAATTGTTCCTAATCCAAACCAGCCAGAATTTTTAGTAGCTATTACTCAAGCTCCCAAAGATAGCATTTTTGCCTCCGTTAACTGGTTCAGAATCATTGCTAGTATGATAATTTTGGCTTCTTTGGCTACAGTACTTCCACTAGGAATTGCTAGGGCACGTCAACTAACGGATTTAATCAAGCAGCTTATTGATAGCATTTCTGCTTCTAGCCAAAGGACGTTTGCCGCACTGGAACAGCAAGAACGCATAGCTAGCGAGCAAGCTAGCTCAGTACATGAAACGACCGCCACGATGGATGAGCTGGAAGCTTCTTTTCGACAGTCTGCTGATCAAGCTAAATCAACCACTATTGCTGCACAGCAAGCACTTCATCTCACGAAAAGTGGTACTCAAGCAGTAGGGGAAAACCTAGAAGGCATGTTTACCCTGGAAAAGAAGGTGGGAGCGATCGCTGAGCAGATGGTCCACCTGGGTGAGCAAGCCAATCAAATTGGTAGTATTTCCCAGCTTGTTTCTGACTTAGCTAACCAAACGAACATGCTAGCACTTAATTCAACAGTTGAAGCGGTTCGTGCAGGGGAACATGGGAAAGGTTTTTCTGTGGTTGCCAATGAAATTCGTCGATTGGCTGATCAAAGTCAGCAATCTACCAATAAGATTTATACTCTAGTTTCTGAAATCCAAAGTGCAATTAATTCAACAATAATGGTGACTGAGGAAGGTCAGAAGATGGTAGCTACAGGAGTGGAAATCGCCCAAAAAACAGAGCAAGCTTTTGCTGGTGTCGAGGATGTTGTTAACAAAGTGGCTTTGAATAATCAACAAATATCACTAAATCTCAAGCAGCAACTTGATGGGATTCAACAAGTTGTTCAAGCAATGGACACTATTAACAGAGGGGCAAAAGAAACTGCGATTGGCATTAATCAAACTAAGTTAGATACTCAACAACTGTACGAAATTTCTCTGCAGCTTAAGCAGATGGTTTGAGAATAAACAACAATACTTCGTTAAGAAGGGTGTGGGGTGTAGGGTATCCCCATCAATGAATTGAGGGGATTTCATTTATGAATAAATTTTTTGTTTTCTCCATAAATAAATTTAGGAGATTTCAACCAGCTTGGGTGTAGAGTAGGGTGTTCATTTTCTGCAAGAATTTCTTTTTACCCCTACACCCCACACCCTACCACCTACACCCGTT
>JAJPJF010000284.1 GCA_021324415.1 Nostocales cyanobacterium Centralia_MAG_434 | reverse complement strand
TCGCCGTCTACAAGCACAGTTTTCCCTTTCTCGCTTAAGTAGGTCGCCAGATGCACCGCAGTGGTGCTTTTCCCCACACCGCCTTTGTATCCAGTGATGGTTACAATCTTTTTCTGGTAAACCATAAATCTGGTTTTATGGGTACGGCATGATGATATCAGCGGGGTGGTGTTGGAAGGGAGTGCGATCGCAAAACTTAATTCTAGAGGAATCAAGGAAACCGCTATTTTACACCTAATTCTTGAAGTTGCTGTTTGGCTTTTTGGCTTAATTCAACATCATCGTTTAACTCTAAGACTTTCTTAAAGTCTTGTGCAGCCAAGTCTTTAGTGCCCTTGCTTTTGTAAGCAAACCCACGATTGTAGTAAGCATCGGCAGATTTAGGGTCAAGTTTCAGAACTTGGTTGAAGTCAGCAATGGCACGGCCGTAGTTTTTTTTCTCACCATAAACAATTCCTCGGTTGCCGTAAGCATCAGCAGATTTAGGGTCAAGTTTCAGGGCTTGGTTAAAATCAGCAATGGCACGGTCGTAGTCTTTTTTCTCATCGTAAACAATCCCTCGTTCATAGTAAGTATCAGCAGATTTAGGGTCAAGTTTCAGGGCTTGGTTAAAATCAGCAATGGCGCGGTCGTAGTCTTTTTTCTCGCCGTAAGCTAACCCTCGGTTGTTGTAAGCAATGGCGAAGGAGGGGTCAAGTTTCAGGGCTTGGTTAAAATCAGCAAAGGCGCGGTCGTAGTCTTTTTTGTAATAGTAAGCTAACCCTCGGTTGTTGTAAGGTTTGGCGTAGTTGGGGTCAATTTTAATAGCTTGGTTAAAATCAGCAATGGCGCGGTCGTAGTCTTTTTTCTTACCGTAAGCATTCCCTAGGTAATTATAGATTACGCTTTGATCCAATTCCTGAGTAGGATCTTTAACCTGTTTTAGGGCGTCACTGAAGTTGGTAATAGCCTTATCCCAATCACTAGCCGTATAACGAGTTAGTCCTACAGTTAAAAGGCTGAAATAAACCATCTCACTTGAAAGGTGGGTTTGCAATTTAAAACTATTCAGTTCAGACACAGCCGCCGTTTGCTCTAACTGTCCTATTTGAGGTAAGTGTTTTGGGGGACGCAATACTTCAAAATGTGGACTTAACTGTACAGTTGTAGCTGTTTTCCCGTAGTCTCCCCAAATGACAATAGTTGCCTTACGTTTTCTTCCTTCCTTACGTGCATCCTCTTGAGATGTAACAACTTTATTTAAAAGTTGTACTTTTATATCTGAGTAACTTTGGGTAGCATTTTCTAGCTTTTCAAAGATATTTTTAGTAACCCTGTAGTCTTTCTGCTCGTTAGAACTTTCAAAATCAGCCAGTAGAACAATAATATCCTTAGGCGGGAGTTGCAATACATAAAATGCAGTGGCGCTCAACAGAGGAATAATAATTATACCAGCCAGAGCTAAACGGCGTAATGTTTTGTATTGTTTGGATGATCTAAAGAGATTGATGCCAACACCAGTAATTCGACTTGACGGAAAGTAGATGTATGCACAGCACATCCACAAAGTAAAGAGTCCAAAAGCAAGCAAGATATTAGTAATTAGCCCATTCTCGTTAAATGCTAATTGGACAAGTCCAACTAAACTAATAATTAAACCTAATACACCCGTACCGATAAATAGCGAATGTGTAGATAATTGAGCCGGAATTTTCTCTTCAGGTTTTGGCTCTCTGTGTCTGATCTTAATTGTGGGAATATTAGACTCAGGAATATTGTAAAAATCAATATTATTACAGCCAAATCTAAAAGCATCAGCATAGTTTCTTCCGACAAAAATAGCATCATAAAATCCTTTAGAAAAAAGGATAGCAGCATTATCTTGAATGGGTTGTGCCATTCCGATGACACAATCAATATGTTGGTGAATTGCCTGAGCCTGAATTTCTGAATAGCAAGCATTGAGTAATACACACTCAACTCGCTCTTTCAATAATTCAAAGAAATGCGAGAGCGATTCCGTACTTACTATCTGCGGATCACCCGAAGTATTCTCAAAAACTAAACCATCAGTTCCAGTACCGTGACCAGAAAAATGCACAATTTGTGGTTTGCTATCCAGCAATGTACGACGTAAGTCATCAATACGAACAGCACCTCTTGTGATTAATTCAAATGCTTCTCTATTTTGAGCGCGTTCTAAAGCCTGCTGAATTTCTCTGACTTCCTCATCTAGGCGCAGCCTGTTTGTATTTATAGGATTAGCTGATAGAATCAAAATCTTCTTCATTAGGATTTTGGTTTTCTGAATTTGGAATTACTATTGGGGTCAAAGTTACTCCTAACCTTTGACCCTCAAAACCCAATAACTGAAACAGCTTTCTTGCGTTGCTCTGGGGTCACTTCTAAATACCGCTGCAATGTCCCAAGGTCGTTGTGTCCACTGATTTCCTGGATGTGCCGTAAGGGAACACCAGCACTAGACATCATGGTTAATGCAGTGCGTCTAAACGAGTGGGTACTAACACCGATTAAACCAACGCGATCGCAAGCCCTAACAAGAATCTTGTGAGCCATGAACTTGGTCAAGTGTTCGGTCACACCGCGCTTACCAGGAAACAAAGCTCCTGGCTTTGGCTGATATTCTGCCAGTATCTCAGCTAGTCCGGATTGAATATCTACAACACGAGTTTTGAGTTTCCCTTTAGTGGTAGACTTTCTAAAAATAATCGTGCCGTTTTTAATGTCCGATGTCTGGAGTGCCAGAGCCTCGGATATTCTGCAACCAGTGAATAAACAGATGGCAAATAGTGCTCTGTCACGAGGCGAAGTTAATCCCTCGGTAAAAAGTAATTTTAATTCTTCTGGTGAGAGGATTTTTCCTTGTCCATGTCGATTGTTCTTCATTGTTCAGGGGATTACAACTAAGCTTGATTTGTTGTAATCATTACTCCATTCCTTAATATATCGTGCTTGCGATCCCCTTATCTCTCCCCTCTTAAATTTTGCTTATATCTCTTGCTAGCCATGCTCTACGCCACAATCAGCCTTCTAGCCTTTTTTGATTAAATCTGCTTATCGCATCCGCAATATTACCGATATCGTCTATAATCCCGTCTCCCCTTCATCGGCGCGATCTCTCCCAGAGGAATCTAAAGTATTTTTCCTATAATAAAACCCGCTAAAAATCTTTTACTTATAACCATGCTTTACTTACACATAGCTGGTATAATTTATTCCTCGTTTTGTTATGATAGATAGCCCAATATGATCAGTAGTGATCTCAATATAATTGAGGCACCAGCAGAAGGCATCTACACCAGCTTCTATACTAGGGTCAGACAATGACGGAATCCACTCAAAAACCTAAAAAGATAATTCCTGCCCCAGAACTGCCACCCGAGCGGTGTCAGCATGTCAAAATTGTTGATGTAGACAAACCCGTGCAACGTGTATTCTACGAGTGCTACCACTGTTTTCAAGGATTATTAAGTGAGTGTATCGGTAAACCAGTCATTGAAGAGATCAAGGGACGTCCCTCTTTACGAGAATTGAAAGTTAAGTGTCCCAACTGTGGTGAAACTGCTATCAAGCTAACGACAGAGAAAGTACTTTCAACAACGGCAATTCCCTCCCCTTGGGGAACATCTGACCAGGAATCTTCAAAGCCTACGTAGTCTTTCAGTAGAAGCAACAATTCAATTCAAGATTATCTGCTACCACCCAACTGTACCATTAGATTGGTCAGTTTTTAATTGGAACACTCTGTAATCCGCCTTCTATGTACCAAGAGAGTTCATTTAATTCATTAACTGTTGGTTTACGCTTCTACTGGTATGAATCGCCTCACTGGGAAGAACACGCTCAATATTGGGGGCAGTTGTGCGGTAGTATACACAGAATTGTATTCGTAGGTGAAGAGTTCAACACTATTAATAAAGTCATTGATATTGGAGAAGCTCTAGAGCGCCTAAAATACCACATGGAAAACTACCTCGTCCGCATTTACGAATTGCGTGAGCGAGCAGCCAAACTCGTAAGAGCATTTTCTGGAAAAGGAGACATTGGAAAACTTAAAGGAAAGAAAACACGTGAAGATGAAGTAGAAAGAATATTGCCAAATAATCCAGAGATAACACGTCAGTATCTAGACCTACTATTACTTCTTGATGATGACATTGACTTGAGAAACCAGAATACTCATGACACATTCCTGAGCCTTGGTTATTGCAATGAATATGATATCTTTAATCCCCATGATGTGTTAGTCGAGTTGCAAGCTCAATCAGCCGAGTATGAGGAGTTTGTGCAGCAGTTACGCTCAGCGATTGATCAAACAATCCATCATTATGACGAGAAAATTAAGCAAATAATCCAGCTTACTGAAGGTTTATTGAAACAAATGGATTTTACATAGAGAACTTGAAATATCCAAGAGGATCTAAGACAGACAAGGTAAGTGCGCGCACGGCATTATCCATAAAATTTTCTGTGGTCCCTTGTGTTGTAGTTCTTACAAAGAATTGCCAGTAATATATGCGTTTAAGGTAACCACGACAAACCCCTCAAAAAGCCACTTTTGAGGGGTTTAATTTTTGTCGAATTTTGAAATCACACACCTGAGAATTTAGGTATTGCTTGCTGTGTAAGAGTTATAGCTGTTTTAAAGAATTTACCCAGAAAGAAATAATCTCAAAATATTGTGAAAATAACCAATACCACAGTTTTTTGTACGTCAAAAAATGTGATAGTCACAGTGCTATGAGTCACTCACTTGAGAGTGTCATTCAGAAAAATGTGATTATTGTAAGTTATTTGAATCATCCTCAGAAATTTGATCCTCTAAGGTATTTAGCGCAATTTCAACTAATCTCACGACTTGTTGATTGATACTCCTACGTTCTCCCTCAGCTAGTTTTTTGATGCGATCATAGATCTCCTTTGGAAAAGAAATTGTATTTTTTACTGTTTCGCCTTTTTCGGGTGACATCGCTTATCCTGTAACCGTTTTACTAGTTATGTACATTATTTTACTAGTGTTTTCCATCAATTCAATTAATGGAACTGTTATTTATAATTAGAAATCACTATTAATTTACTAGTGAAATAGTTTAATTTACTAGTAAAACAGTTATAAATACTGTTATATTAAAAGTGTCACAGGTTATTGAAGTGAACAGAGGAATGAAAACAGCCGATAACCACGAACTACGAACAATTTTCGAAACTAGATACGGTAGACGGGTTTCGGACGCAACATGGTATCGAATCAAGAAAGTTTTCAGTGATGATTTTCCAGCTACCAAGCAGAACGTTATATGGGTTGCAGATATTAAAAAGCAAATACCTCATTGCGATTTGCGGCTAGCATGCTTCATTGAAAATATTAAGCGGGTTCAACAATATTTGACCAAAAATCAAGACAGTATCTCGGGTGAAACTTTTTTAAATTTTCTAAGAGAGAAAGAAATCGAGATACACAAAAACACGATAACTAAGTGGTTCAGACCCGTTAACGGCTTCCGTAGAAGTAGAATCTACACGACACAGGAACTTAAGCCCGTCATACTTTCAGCTTTTACTTACAAACTGCGTCGTGACAATTCTAAAGCTTTTGAATCATTAATGCTTGCTAATAAATAGGAGACAAAGATAATGGCATTACCAGTACTCGTTACCCGTGTCCGCGCTACGCTTCACAAACAGAATCGCAAGGGATTCACTCAAGAGCAAATTCTCTCAGCTGCTAAGGAATTAGGAATTGATATTGACAACCCCACCGCAGAGGACACAAAAGCAGTATGCAACAAGCTTGTTGAAACCAATCCTGATAATCAGCCCAATGCAAGCGAATTAGAAGCTCTCACAGTTCCTACTCCTACTAGTGAAGAAACCGTAAATACATCCATGCTTGAATCACTGCCTACACCAGAGATTACCCCAGAGGTGGAAGCACCAAGACAAGAAACCGCGATTACTCCTACTGAGAAAGTTTTAATTGTCGGTACTCAAGCCAAAATTCTAGGCATTGAACTGAGTACTGCCGAAGCTGAAAGCATTGCCAATCAAATCAATTTTCAGAAGCGTGACACCGATGAACTTCTAGAAGAAATCAAGAGTTTCCTGATTGCATTCATTAACCATCGTGAGAACCAAAACCAACAGCAAGTACTAGCAACTTTTGGTGAAATTATCCAACACGCTAACGCCAGTAACCAGAGGGTATCTGAGGCTTTATCTAGTCAATTTCAATCATTAAGCGTTCAACTGGAGGAAAGCAGAAACCACTTTAAAAGCAGCGTTAGAAGCGCTCTCAAATGCTTCGCGATCGCTGAATGAAAAACTGCAACATGATGCATACTTCCGCACCAATGTAATTCTTTGCGGTTTTATAGCAGTCCCTATTCTGTTTTTGTTAACGACGGTATTGACACATGCAACCTCTAGAACCACAGAATCCTCACCCTCAATCGAAAGTCAATATCAGGCTCGACCCTACCGGGCAATTGAATTTTGAGGGTGAGTTAAATCAAGAAAGTGCTGAGATTTTAGACAGGCTTTTTCAGCAAGCTGAGTACTACCGAGCTAAATCAAAGGAGGTGGAGAGCGAGCGCACACAAGCAAAGCAGCAAGTTGACAGTATCACTATGACCTTTGTGGGGTGTGCTCTCATGCTTCTTATCTTTGGTTCCTACACCGCTATTAGAGCTATAGGCCAAGCTTTCAGTCACCCTACACAACCAGCAACATCGTATCGGGTATACCAACCATGAGAATGTATTGCCCGAACTGTAAACGAACGCGCAAACACTTTTCTTCATTACCAGCCGATATAAATGGCAATGATGCCTTTTTAGTTTGTGAAATTTGCAGCCATCAACAACCAGTCAGAAGATTAAAGGATAAAGGTGAACCTATGTTTGGAGAGAACAACGACAAAGCCATAGTCAAGAGCGACAGCAAGCAAGGCGGAGATATCCTTAAGTCCGGATATGACCCAATGCAAGTTAAAGGCTCATCTGAACTCCGTACCAAATTTGCTAAGACATTGGACTTCAACCCCAAATCAGATGCTAAGGAATCCACAGTTAAAACCACTGCTAGAACTCACGGAGAATACCGAGGTATGGCAGAAATGGCTAGACGCGCAAGCCAAGAAAAACTTGCAGCAGGCCAGGCCATTTTAGACGTATACGGTATTGCCTTAGACCATGCTAACCAAGCCGCAAACTTAGAACTACAGTGGCAACAACGTACCCAGAAAGGACTTGAGGCTTTGTCTCCTAAGCTGCTAGACATGGGAGTCCATCAAGAACAACATGCCGGATTTGCTGAGTACTGCAATATGGCTGATCAGCACTTGAAGTTTTGACTTATTGATGGGTCATAAGGTCAGTTGACCCATCAATAAGTCAATCATCGTCATTACCGGGTAACTTAACATGCTTTACACATTTTCTAAGAATTGGTGTCTGTATACAGCTTTAGCTTTTCTATCTTGCGTTGCCACTGCCCTTCCTATCACTCGTTTTGGAATTGGGCTTTTGATTCTCTTCTATGCCCTGTATGGAGTAGCGAACACGTTTATCACTTTCTCAAAGATAGAGCAGGCGGGCAATGCCCATGATAGACAGGCTATGAGATGGGCGATCGCACTGAATGCCCCCGATTTCCTATATTTAGCACTCGCTGTAATTGCTGGTATTTATCTAGGAGCGACGCACTAATGGACCAAACAAAAGAGCGCAGTACAGTTTTTCAATCCGATATCGATGGCTTGCAACTGCAAGTATTCCAAAAGAGATTAATGCAAGCTGGAATTACTTTGTGTGGAGTCTGTTTACCCATTACCGCAGCACTCACACCGAATCAAAGCTTAGATGCAAAACTCTGGGAACTAGGTCTAGGTACGTTGTTTGGCGGTGCAAGTGCCTATGTAGCGAAGGCTAGGGAAGACCTAGAAAACCGCTATAAGGCATATTTGGAACTCAGAAAAGACCACGAAAAAGGAAGTATCAAACAAGAATTTGGTTTCCATACTGCTACTCAATTAATGCGAGGTGAGTTGAACCTTGCAGGTGCTGTCAACAGACTTGAAATCCCTACTGCACGGCTAAGATATGCTGATAAGTTTCAACTACAAGGCTTGGTTGCGCTCCCTACTGCTGAAACCACAGAGGAACCGGAAGATAAAAAGCCCCAATGGCTCAATAATCCCTTTAGGTACACCCCTGCAAGTAAATCCAAGCCAGGGGAAATGAGGGCTACTCATGATTGGATTCTTGAGATTGTTAATGAGGCGATCGCACCATACGACAAGCGAAATCATTCGCACTTGCTTATCAATGCACCTACGCAGAGCGGGAAAAGTACACTCGCTGCTACATTCATTGGTTTGTTCGCTAAGGCTTTAAACGGTAGGGTGACAACGATAGTCATAGACCCAAAAAGCAGCGCTACTAATTGGCTTGTACCCGCAGATTTTATGGGGTTTGAGAAAGTAGCCAATGGTTTGAGAGCAGCTATAAGTATTTTGGATGAACGCAAAAAGCAAGCCCAAAAAGCACAACAAAAAGGACTACCAAACCCAGATTTTGAACGCGTTCTAGTTATTCTTGACGAATGGAATATCGTTTTTGGACAAGGTAAAGGTTACGCCGACATCATTAATAAAGAGATGGCTGAATCATTTCTTGCAGATGTGCAACGGTTGCTAGCTGAATCAGCCTTTGTGAACATGACATTGTTTCTGATTGGACAGTCGCCACTTAGTGGGGATAACGGACTATCCAGACCAATGATGGAAAACGCCACTCGAATCACTTTAAATAAAACTGCTGTCAGATGGCTTAACGATAAAGACTTCCCCAATCCCGAACTCAAAGGCCCTTTCAGAAAGCAGATCAATGCATGGATTAAAGAAAAGCGGCGGTGTGCGCTCATTGTGCCAATGATTGGTGAACCTCATTGTGAGTTAATCCCAAAAATTAACTTGAGTGCTTTTGATGAATCCATAGTGACCTCTGAGAAAGATGAGGAAGTAGAAATCAAGGAACCTCAACCAGAGGTAACAAAGCAATCAACCAGTGAGACACCAAAACCACGCCCTAACCTATTCGAGGTAATCACAAGTTGGTACTTTGGAGTGTTCGAGCAATTTGGACACTATCCAAACGATGAAACTCTTAGACAAGCTTGGTTTGAGTTAACTAAGCAGATACTGAGTGACAACGCCCTAGCAGATTTGAGAAATAAAATTCACAGCAATTAATAGGAGACTAAAGCAATGAAAAAAGTAATGTTCTGGGCAGTGGGTGACACCATCGTAAATGAGCATCTAGCAGCACTCACATTTCAAGTTATCAGAGTAGAGCGGCAACGCTCTGGCAATTGGATAATCATGCAAAACGTCCATAGTGGCGAATTTATCAACGGCTACGAGATCGGGTTACAGCGCATGGGCTATATCGGCTATCGCGTCGATAAGACACCTGTATTCGCTTAAATTAAGGAGCTATTATGAGTAAATTTATCAATCTAATAAATACAGCGCAAAGTATCTTAAATCAAATTGCTGGTAGTGATGAATTTGTGGAATTACTTGAAGCTGGGCAGTGGACGACCCTGCAATCAATCTGAGTGATGCCCGACAAGCTTTAGAGGATCTACAAAGAGCTTATGAGGCAATGAAATCTCAATAATATAGCGCGATCGCTCTTAGCATAATCTCTGTGCTATATTATACATCTTTAGATAGATTTCAGTAAAAGGCAGCCTAATACACTGCCTTTATGCCTGTTAACGGCTATAATGGATGTATAAAGTAATGTAAGTACAAACTGCGTAAAACACATGACTGCAAGGAATGAAGTCAGGCTCATTATGCCTCTAGAATTAAAGCGAAATTACAGGTCCTGGTGTGTAGCAAATGGCAAAACCATGTCACAAGACATAAGCGAATATGTTACACAAGTTCTCAAGCAACATGGTAAAATCTCGACAAATACAGAGCATTGTCAAAACAGTGTACTGTATTAGCACAAAAGACAGGGATTTTCAACAGTAATTGCGAAAATCACACTAACAAATAAGCTACAATCAGAAGCATTGAAGATTCTGCTAAAAAAACTAAATAAAAGAGTATCACCAAAGTTCTCAGCTTTTCCCCGCTACAACCTTGGTGATCCATGAAGCCTATTTAGTTTTTAAGTGATTACCTCATCATAGTAGCACGGAGGAAATAAAGTATACAAAGAAGGCCGGATTTAAAGATAAAAAAAACAGCTCCTGCGAAGAGCTGAATAACTTATCAATATTAAATTCTTTCTTATGACAATGATAATACGGCGCGGCGACGATATCAATGAAAACTGCGAAGATTTTACAGAGAACCTACAGAGATTTTTAAAGCGCCATCATTGTTGATTGATAAGTTTTCGCTCTTTTAAGACTTGGGGCTGGTTCGTAGAAGGACCAGTTGATGAAGGATACAGAACTTAAAACCAAGTATACCGATTTTAGCATAGCTACGCCTCAGGCAGTAGAAGCACCAAAGCCTAACGGGATAAAGATTTCAGAAGCTGAAGAAGCTTGTAAGTACTTATGCAATAAGTATCGACCAGTACTGCTTGAGTACGTAAATTACTCGGATACGCTACTTGGAAGACTGGCGATATACCCAAATCGACGATACAGAACAGCGATCGCTTCTGTCGTTGCTTTCGAGGATAAAATCATAATCCGATTCTTCAAGAATCTGGTAGATATCCTCAAAGAAGATGACTTCCCAATCATGCACCCCGAAGTTGGGACCGACATAGAGGAAGCAGGTCGGGAGCTTATGGAGTTGCTAAGGTGCAGGGGAGCCTATACTCCTTCTCGCTTATATCTTCACTGGCATGGTGAGAGCTATAGAGAGCATGAAGACAGGCGAGTCACGGCTTTAGAGGACATGCTTTGCGCCGAACGAGGCGTTCCGTGGAAGTATAGATTTCTGCGAAGTATTCGAAGCCAGATTTTAAGCGGTCGTCATTTGTCTGAGAAGCAATTCAATAAGCTTACTGAAATAGCAGCTGAGTATGGCTTTATTCCAGGAGGTGCAGCATGAGCGCCCCCTTTAAGCCAAACTTCAATGTTAAACCTTGGGACCCATTCCATCGCGTTCATAACGCAAAAGAAATCGTTGATGAGTTAATCAAGGCTCCTGAGAAACTCAAATTTACGGTACTGCAAGATAAGAGGCCGTTACGAAAGAACTGGCAGGAAGAGGAACCACTATCTAGGCAGGATATAGCAGATCTGATTCTGTATGGACAACAGAGGACCAGTAAGAAAGGCAATCTATATCGTCAGTATTGGTCTGGATATGGGCTGAGAACTGGGGAGATTAGCGGAGGAGTGCTGGCGATAGATTGTGATGGCTCCTCTGCTCAGGAGTTGCTAAGAGCGATCGCTGGAGAACCGCCAGTAACAGTTTCTTGGACCAGTGGAAAACCTGGAAGGTATCAGCTACTTTTCCAAGTGCCTGATAAGTATCGCTCTGCTTTGGCTAATTTCAAAAGAGCAGTGCTAACCGAGTGGAACGGGGTCAAAACACTACATGATGAAGACGGCAAGCCAGTAGAGATTCTAGAGTTTCGTTATAACCGTAGTCAAAGCTGCATGCCTCCAAGTAGGCACCCCGAGAGCGGAGCGTATTCCTGGATAAACTCGCCGGATACTACAGAGATTGCTTTACTGCCTGAGTGCCTTTGTGAATTGGTCTTAGAACTAGCAGAGAAGGAAACAAAAGTCGAAAGACAAAGAAAGGAGCGTGCTATCAACTATGCCAACCTACAAAAAGAGCAGAAGGGCGGCGTAGTCACTGATTTAGTAGACTTTTTAAATTTCGAGATTTTGCCACGGCTTAGTGTAGAGCAGATTTACAATGATGGGCATGATTTTCGCCAGTACGGGGAGGTCTTGAAAGGGTCCCCGACATGGAGAGCCAGTTCCTCGGGAACGAGTTTTCACGTTTGGTGGGATGGGACACGTTGGGCTTGGCAAGACAAGGGATTAAATATAGGCGGTGGACCTGTTGAGTACCGCTATATACTACGCGGTGGCAGTGGCATGCCACGCGGCAAGGAATGGATAGATATAGTCAAGGAGCTTGCTGCCGAGGCAGGTTTAAAACTTCCCGAGAAACCAGGCGCGATCGCTCCTAGTGCAGAAGCCGAGGCACAAAGCCAAGAAAATCAGCCTTTGTTTTTTAACAAAGACCGGAAGCCCAGAGCAGACCAAGCCAAGGTTGACGCAATCCAGAGAGAGCTTAATGGCTTAGAAATTAAACCACAGTGGAATGTAATCGAGGTAAATACCCAGTACCTCGGTCAGGACGAAAATCTGGTTAAAAACTTCCCCAGTAAGGGAATCGTGGTTTTGCCACAGCCGATGGCTTACGGGAAAAGTGTACTGATTGAGATGGTTCTAAATCAGATTTTTCCTAATCGCCCAGCAATAAGTATAACGCCGACGATCACGCTAGGAAAATCTCAATGTGCTGATTGGAATATTCCATGGCGTGAAGATCTCATTGTAAATGGCGTAAGCAATGATACCTTTTTAAGAAATAGCCCTCGAATCGGCTTATGCTATCCATCATTGCATCGTTTAATTCATTTCGATAAAGCTTCAGGACAGTACCTCTATCGCGATAATCAAGATTTAATTCTGATTACCGATGAAGTACGCGAAGGATTGCAATTCCTGTTGCACTCGCCAATGGCAAATGACAAAGGCAGGCGCGCTGAAAATATTCATGCGTTTAAATCCTTAACCATAGACGCCAATGAAAACAACCTTTTGTGGTTAATGGCTGATGCTAACGTGACAAACGCAGAAATATTGTACGCTCAGATGCTTTGTCCTGGCCTACCTGTTTACGTCGTTGTAACAAAACCAGTCAAACGCCCTGAGGTGCTGGTGGATGTTTATGATCGCCCTCAGCCAGTACTTGACAGAATGTATAGCTTACTAGCTAGTGGCCAGAATATCCTCATTGCCGATGATGGACAAGAGAGAGGGGATACTAACGATAGGCTATTTACAATTGCTGGTTTTAATGGCATCGGAGTAGATCGAGAAAGCCTCAAAGATGATGCTATAGCGCAGGAATTTGTAGAGAATCCGGCTCGAGCTATAGCTAAATATTTGCCCCAGTTTTTGCGGTACAGTCCAAGCCTAGTATCAGGATTTAATATCAAAATCACTTGGGAGATCATTAACGCATACCGATTGCTAATCGAGCATGAGAAGAAAAAACCTAAAGAAGAAGAACCAAGTGGCAAGAAAGCAGAGCTTCCGTTATTTGAGCCTCCCAGAGAAGAATCCAACGAGCCAGACTATGAAACTGAACTAAAAAGGCTTCAAGCAAACGTCGAAGAAGCAGAGCGCAATTGGGCATCGGGAACACCCTATTTTACCGAGAAATTCGTACAAAATACCCACCTTGCACCGTGCCTCATACGCCAAATGTATGGCAGGGGGCGTCATCAAGTGCCTATCACGATTTACTGTGGACAAGGTTCCCCAAGAACTGGTTGCACATCTCCACTGCCTAACGAGCAACTTAACCAAATAGTTCGCCACTATGACGGCTTACGCGAACTAGCACAGATGAATTGGAATGATGATAGTTTTGACGACGATGTGCTGAAAAGTTTAGAGATGATGGGGCAGATATACTTAGATGCTAGTCGCGGCAATAATCCAGAGCTTAAGCTGTGGTCTGAGCAGAAGGCACGAGAAGAGTATGCTCAACAGGATCGCATCTACAAGTTGTGCAACGAAATCGTAGAAAAGGATGGGTACACAGTTAGGTTGCATCTTGCCAAAGAGCAGAAGGAAGAGTATAGCAGCGAATTACTAAAAGAGCACCAAGAAATAAAAGAAGGCCTTCGCAAAGAAAAAGCGTCGAAATTTGTCGCAACCCAGATACCGACTGAAGAGGAATTTAAAAAGCTAGAACTTAAAAAGGTAAGGACAAAGGAGGAGGAGTACCAAGTTCTACGTTATAGATTTGAACGAGAGTTTCCAACACTAATCGGCCAACTTAGTACTGAAAAGGCTGAGAAATTCTATTATGAAGCGGTACTTAAAGATCGTAGAAAATGGCTTGAATCAATAAAAAATGAATGGGGTTACAAAAATAAGGACAAGACCAAATTTAAGGACTTAGAAGATGTAAAATTCGCGTCGTTGCGTTTCTCTAGGAACGGCATCCCAGCTATTCAGGACACTCGCAAAATCAAGATAGGTCGCTATGAGTTTCTGGATAGAATTGGTTTCTTTAACTCCATCCCCATAGATGATTTTGAAGCAACGTACACACACAAAAGCTTTGGTGAATTGTTTAAGCAGTTATCAAAGAAGAAAAATAAGATTGATCTAAAAACCTACTTTAATACACAGCTACCAGAGGGCAATAAAGGTGTCATTCAATGGGTAAATAAACGCCTAGAGGTTTTTAATCGGCATCTGGAAAAAGTAGAAGGCATGGGAGACAAGAACACAAGGTTCTACAGACTGGTAAGGAACATTCCTGAATGGTCCTCAGAGGAACAATACGAATTCATCCTTAAATCCCTCGACTTACGACACAACCAGGAGATGGATACTGTCCCTAATGTCGAAGAAATGCAAGACTACATTAATCCTGTAGTACCCAATCAAGATGCTAACGATCCTTTCTGGGAGTTAAGCGAAACTGAAGCTGAGAAAAGGTTTATCAGCAAATTTTCTAAGTATTGCGTTCCTGGTAGTGAAACCATCTTAAATGATGTAGGTGGCTATCTAGAATTGCTTGCTGAGTGTAACGATAGGGAAGCTTTAGAACTGCTATTGCAGGCTTGGAATTCAGATTTCCAAAAGCCAGAACACACCCGAGAGTTTATTTACCACGTAGCTCACAATCTGGAATTTAAGCAAATGTGCTTAGTCAAGCGATGGATACATGAGCTAAGTCCGAAACCTGTGGCAGCATAGCTCAAGGAATCGAGCTTAACACTCCTCTAAGGACTCCTAGAGGAGAAATTATGCTGAAATACTACGTAAGCTCAATCATTAAAAGACAGATGATTTCCATCACTATCTGATAAACGAACTTCAAAGGTATTTGTAATATTATGAGCAGCATCACGAAAAAATAAATCCAATTGCCCATATAGCTTAAGATCTGAAAGATCATTAATTTCTAAATTTTCAAGACTAGAGCTTAAAGAATACGTAATGGCATTAGAACACCTTGATAACAACTTAATTAGAGTAAAACAAAGCTAACATTTACGCCATTCCTTTAATCGCCCTTTGTTCTTTCTTTACGTCTTCTCCAGTTTCTTGATTGTCCTTTTCTCTCAAGTTGTCACACGCGATCACAAGATTGTGCTATATTGTAGCTGTTATACTTTATGACATGAAAGCTCGTGACATAAAAAGGTTACTAAGGGCTAAGAAGCCACTTAATCTCAAACTTCTGTTTGCCTAGAAAGAGTCTGTATTGATACCTTTTTGTGTTTTACTTTAACAAATGAATATCGAACAACAAGCATTTTAGCGGAATCAGGGCCGAAAACTATTTATTTGCCCGAGAGAATTTGAGAGAACTGCTTAATGTTCGTATATCAGCAACGAGTTCCTACTTATTTGGAAGAACAAGTTGTTATATACGGATGTTAAGCAGTCGGAAACTGAATAGATCCGTATACAACAACCTCCCGAAGAGTGAACTCACTTCACAAGCTCAATGGGAGGTGTTTCTGTATGTCTGGATAAAAAAGCTCGACAACGTAGGCAATAAAGCTATCTCATTGACGAGCAAATAATTATATCACTTACAACCACTTTAACGTCAATTGCTCATCGAGCTTTGTTGCCTTCTCAGTCAACTCTGCCAAAACCGAGACCGAGAAGGAATAAAGGCATGAATCATTTGTACTATCATCAACTCAAAATCAAGCTAGGAATTTTAAGTTGTTCCACTGCCATTAGTTGGCACAACTTGAATAATCCAGCTTGTACACTACTAGTTTCTGCTGCGACTACCTGTGTACTGATGCTAGTGGATCATTACAGCACTAAGAGGCAATAACTAGTTGTGGCTACACCCAGATCGCCCCCACTACTCCCTACTGCCCTAGTCCCCAGTTTTCCCAATTGTACCCAAGATTGAGTTACTGTCACATCTCCAAATAGACAGCAACTGACCCCATAAATTATTCTTTGTATACTACAAGAAATTTGCGAGAAATGTCCCAAAAATTTCAAAAAACTGAAAAAAAGTTTTTTTGAAAGTTTTTGCTGAAACCTTTATGAAATAAGGCTTTTTTGTGCGCAAAGTCCCCCCCCGGTATATAAATACTTCCCTGACACTTTGCGCAAAAATTTAGACGTACTACAAGATGGTTTGAGAGTAGTTTTGTAGTACGCTGGAGCTTGGCTTTTTTGGTGGATTTTTGGTTCGATAAATGCGATGAATTCGAATTGGAACCAAAGAGATGACCGCGCAGTTTTTTGCTGTCCTTACCTACTTAGCAGCTGAGGAGGGTAGGCCATGGCACGTTTTAAAAAGTGCGCCATAGAGACGAGCCGTGCGGTTTTGGGCGTTGTCCCAGCCAACAAAACGACCGCGCAGTTTTGCAACAATAGGAACGGCGATCGCTCTTAGAATTACGTCCCAAAATTGCCTCTTGTCGAATAACAAGGTAAATGGGCTCATGTGCAGTTAGGGTGAAAAAGGTAGACAGGGGAAGAGGAAGTTTTCAAGGGCAGGTTTTGAGAAACAGGTAGATGATAGGAGAAAACATTGTGACACAAAGCAGGTCATGAATGAGTACTCGGGTTTAAACAACTCTTGAATCTCTTATAGGGATAAAGAAGTACTGCAACTACTATAAATCTGTTAACAGGTTTATAGTAGTTGCAGTAATCTAATGGACACAACAACAATTTGCTAAAATTAAAAACAACCCAAGGCAACATGTTGGGCTAGCAATAGTTTTCCGTTTGGGTTTATTATGTGGATGCCTTTTCAGCATATAAGACTTAATAGCTTTTATACGTAATTACTTTAAGTTAAGTCTGTGAGGCAGTTGTCAAGGGAGTTTGAGAACGTAACCCTTGCAAGACAAGACTTTTTCAAGAAGTTACGTAACAATGAGCTTTTAAAATGCATGCTTCAATTCCGTTTATCCCTAGATTCAGCAGTCTCCAAATTAGGTTGATTCGCTAGTGGAGTTCCTGATGAAGATGGGGAAGGCATCCATAATGCAAGTATTCCTGTTACACCACCCCAGTAAATCGCATCGTTTTTGCCATTACTTTTACTCATGTTAAGTTGCAAAAGACAAAAAATTAATATGAGCGTACTGAAAGCAGCTTGGAATATAAATCTTAACGAATGTATGTTTCTGAAACTGAATACATCCTGATTTATCCCTGCCCTATTATTTAAGTTTGGACTTTGAGTATTTAAGGTTAGTTCTTCTGGTATTGTTCGTATGATTGTGGCTTTTGGCAAAGAACCTTGACCATTAGTATTTTGTATCTGTTCTATATTACTCATATTGATAATCCTCGCTCTAAAGGTATTAGAAACTTAGTCTTAACTCGCTGTAAACTAAATAGGGTTAACTATCTTGTTCTTATGCAGGAGGATGCAAAACGTCTGTGAATAACTTGCGCTCCTCTTCCTGATCAGCAGCGAGGAACCAAAAATTTTTTCTTTCAAGCACTTTCTCAAGTTTCTTTAACAACCGCCTTACAGCTTTAACTTGGAGATTTGAAACTAAATTTGTTTCTTCTAGTCTCTTCTCTTAACTGTTTTTATCGTATGGGTTTTCTAACTAATAAACATCTCAAAAACGTCTCAAATCGTGGCAAGACTTATGTGATAACGGCTATAGTACTTTTGTTGTAGAGCTAAGCAAATATTTCTATAACCAAAGTTGTTGTTTTGCTGCCTATCAAATCTTCGCTGTTTCCTGCCCTCTAGGGCTGTAGGAAGACCCGTTAACGCAGTTAAAGCAAACCCCCTCCTTGCTAACAATTCTCAGAGCCAGTTGGTGACCGACCGCCTTTTACGGCTGCGCGTTCTTTCACGACTCTCCGAGGCGATCGGTCACCAACTGGCAACGGGGAGTCCAGAGGGGCGGTAGCCCCCAGGGCAAACGCATTTAAATTTTGTAATCCTTGTCCAGCAAGGATTTTAGACTTTAGTTACAAAACTAAATAATCGCTGAAACCTTTATCCCGTAAGGATTATAAAAATAAGATGCGTTTGCCCTGCGGTAGCCCCTCGCGCAATGTGCGGGTAACTCGGTTAATATGGTTAAACGCTTGATTTCTAAAAGATTCAGTGAGCTTTTTCATTCTTCCTTCACTTGAGCGCTCGTTAGCCAAAAGCTACCACATTTAAGTCAGCCACAGGCAAAGGTACTAGCAATGTGGAGTTTTGGAATGACAATGATGTAATCAACAGGAGTCGGAGTCGGTGTTGACATATAAGGCGATCGCGCTGCTTTACATCACCGGGAACGCTGCTTGCTGTTAGAGTACTGTCATTGTTGACAAAGCCACTGGTTGCCAGGAGAACGCAAAACATTACTGAAAGATTGAAGTTTTTGAGGCCTGACAATTGCGCAAGCCACCATTGATATTTTCTTGAGCGCTATAATTGTGCCAAGCCCGTTGAGTAGTAAATATACTTAGTGTGCACGACCTGGGTGGTCAATGTACATCCAAAAATTCTGGAAGTGTAGTGAGTACACTTTGATTTTGACGTGCTGAAGGTGAAGGTTTTTGTCGTAGGAACTAATTTTGAAAGGGTCACTGGAGTGTGAAGTTGTTTGATGTATACTTGCAACTTATTAGCAGGATAAATGCCCAAATTTGGCACAAGTTGGCACAATTGGTTCTGGCTAAAAATCATTGCTCTTTCCAAGTTTTGTTGAAGTGAGAGCAGAATTTTAGCTTTTTGTGTGAAATCTGCTCCAAACAGGTGCCAACTTGCTCTGATTTGCGTCATGCTTTAAGGCAGATATTTGCATGATTGCTTATTTTGGCATAGACGTCGGTGAATCAGGAACAAGATCATTTATTAGATCAATTGCTCAGTTAATTTGTAAGTGTCTATTGTTGCAACCTTACTCTTATTTACGCCATGATTTAACAAAGTATTTCATCAAATATTTGCATGGCTGACATTTATCTTAGCGTAGACGTAGGTAGTTCACAAACCAAGATTATTTATCAGCTCAGT
>JAJPJF010000343.1 GCA_021324415.1 Nostocales cyanobacterium Centralia_MAG_434 | reverse complement strand
TTGACATTCTCCCCACGGCTAGAAGCCGGGGGATTCTAAGCCTCACGACTTGGATTTTCTCTTTCCATGACTCAACTTACGAGGAGGAGTTGCCTCACCCACGCAGAGGTCGATGTCTCCGGAGACGTTTAACGTTCCCGTGTGCCCCACGGTACGGAGTCCAATCTCAAGAATGTTCCTTGCAGCATTGTGGTCACGGTCTTGGGTATGCCCACAGTGAGAACATACGTGTGTTCTGACGGATAATGCCTTCTTGACAACCTTGCCGCAATTAGAGCAATTTTGAGAGGTGTATTGAGGAGGGACAGCAACTGTCGCCACTCCAAATACTTTCCCAAAATACTCTACCCATTCACGAAATTGTGTCCATGCTGCATCGGATATTGATTTAGACAGGTGTCTATTCTTGACCATATTGCGCACCTGCAAGTCCTCATACGCCACTAAGTCGTGAGACTTAACTACGCACCTTGCTAATTTCACAGCAAAGTCTTTACGTTGGCGACTTACCTTGAGGTGCTTCCTTCCTAACTTATTCCGTGCTTTTGTACGGTTAGCCGAACCTTTCTTTTTGCGGGATAGTTTGCGTTGTAGACGTTTAAGCGCTTTCTCGGATTTACGCAGATGGCGCGGGTTTTCAGTGGTGTTACCTTTATCGTCAGTATAGAAATGAGTTAATCCTACATCTAGCCCAATCGTGCTATTTGTTGGTTCCCTTTTTTCTATCCTTTGTTGATTGATGCAAAACTGGACATAATATCCATCTGCACGACGCACCACCCGCACCCGTTTTATTTGGTTGCGCTCATAGAAATGTAGGTCACGAGTACCCCACATCTTGAACGTTCCCGCCTTAAATCCGTCGCTAAAAGTGATATAACGTCTATCTTCTGATAATCCCCATCCCGTCGTTTTGTACTCTACACTCCCATGTGTTTGATGTTTCTTAAAGCGCGGAAATCCTTTCTTCCCTGGTTTACCCTTTTTGCAATTATCATTGAATCTGGCAATTGCACTCCATGCACGTTCTGCTGATGCTTGTCGTGCCATTGAGTTCAACTTATCCGCCCACTCGTACTCTTTGGCTAATACAGCACAATAAGCAGATAATTCATATCGTCCAATACCACGGTTATCCATCCAGTATCGAAGACAACTATTGCGTACAAAACGAGCAGTTCGAATGGCTTCGTCTAACCGTTCGTACTGCTCGTTTTGTCCTTCTAGTTTGGCTTCGTATACTAGCATTGTTACGTTGAACTCATTGACGTAATTATAACACAAAATCTCATCAGTGTAGGGGAATAAATTCCCCTCGGGTTCATCCCCATGTCTGAAGCCAGGGGCTTTCACCCTCGAGACTTTTGGTAAGTTGAGGTTCTTGACGCGCACGCTCACATTTGATGCACATTTTGACACCACGGGCAGGTGCAAGGGTAATACCTCGACGTCGAGGTACTTCTGGTTGATGATCGGCTAGTGCTAGTTGATAGCGTGATAGTATAGTTGCCAAGACTAGTTTCATTTCAAATACAGCCAAAGCCTCACCAAGGCAGCGACGGACTCCGCCACCAAAGGGCATGAATTCATAGGGGGAAAATTGCTGTTCTAGAAAGCGTTCTGGCTTAAATTGCTTCGGTTCTGGATATAAATCCTTACGATGATGGGTGAGGAAAATGCATCCAGCTAATACAGTCTCAGGCTCTAATCTGTGTCCTAATAATTCAACAGGTTCTTGCACTACCCTGGGAAAAGTTAACATCGCCACCGGGTAAATCCGCAAAGTTTCATTACAAACAGCAGTCAGATAAGGTAGTCTAAAAATACTCATTGGGTCTGGTTTTTCACCGAGACTATCCAGTTCAAGGAGCAATTTTTCTCTGACTTCTGTGTTTTTGTGAATCAAATACAATGCCCATGCCATAGCTGACGCTGTTGTTTCATAGCCAGCCAATAACAGGGTAATTAACTCATCACGCAATTCTAGATCGCTCATCGGATTACCCGCTTCGTCACGGGATGACATCAGCATTGAAAGGATATCGATGCGATCTGGATTGAGTTGCTCCCGACGTTCGGCAATTTCGGTGTACAACAATTTATCAACCTGCTGTCGATTGTGCAGAAATTTTCCCCAAGGACTCCAGGTGCCTAAATCTTTTTGTAGGAAAGGAAAAAATAGAAAGCTGGAAGTGAACGGTGATCGAAACAAATCCGCCATTAACTTTAATTGCTGCTTCAATTGTTCGCTGCGTTCGCCCTCATACATACCGAACACCGTTTGTAAGATGACTTGTAGAGAAATCTCCTGTGTGATGTTACGAGCAGAAAATACTTGACCACTCGGTAACTGGCTAAAGACCTTTTCAGTTAGATCACATATTAGCTGACCATAAGCTCGCATCCGCTCTCCATGAAACGACGGCATTACCAGTTGTCGCCGTCGCCTGTGGCGATCGCCATCCAGCATAAAGATCGAGTAGTCTCCGACTAAGGGTTGCAAAATTTTGTTTTGATTACCAAGAGCTGCAAACTTCTTTCTATCGTTAGTTAAAATTTCTTGAATTGCTTGGGGATGGCTCACAAATACTAGAGTGTCCCCAAAACCGATTATCTTAGCCGTAAAAATATCAGGGTATTGCGCAGATGCGCTTTCCATATAACCTATAGGATCAGCAACCCACTGGAGTTTCTGGAGCAAAGCAGGCTTTGTAAGAAGATAGGGTCGTTGCATATAATTTTTATTCTTCAGAAGATATATACAACCTACCAAAAGTAGCCAGGTTCTACAGTCGTCTGACGGGTAGATGAATCGTATTTGAGGAGATACTCGTGGGCGATCGCTTCGTTGTCCCGTAGTGTTTGTACTTCTTTTTGTCCGATTTCGGTATCAGTTGAGAGTAGAATGACCTGATGACTGGCGGAAGGGAAGTAACGTTCAATCAAGTTACTGCGGTGAGATGAGTCTAAGCGTCCTAGTGGTGTATCAATTGCTACTGGTAATCGGCGTCCAGAAACTCTTGCTAATCCCCAGAGGAAGGCGATCGCTAACAGTTGTTTTTCACCAGCCGAAAGGCGATGTTTAGGAACAGATTTACCTTGGAAATCATATAGCGAGAGGCTAAAGCTTTGAGTATCAATAGCGACGCGATTCACTAAATCAGATTTGTGCAGAAGATAGCGGAAACATTCTGTGACTTCCACTTCTAATTTATTTAGTTTTCTCAGTGTTAGCCGTTCGCGGAAAAGCTTGAGTGTCTGTTGAACTTTAGCAGAAGCTGTGATAATGTGCTCGTTATTTTTGAGGTCAAGATTTTGTGTAGTGTATTCTTGTAAATCCTTTTTTGTCTTTTCAATTGCAGCTTCTAATTCAAGCAAGCGTCGGCGTGATGTTTCAAAATGAGCTTTAGCTTCAGCAACTTTATTTTGTGCTTCTGTGACTGCATCTACTAACTTTTGATATGCTTCCGGTTCTGCTGCAGTCTGCAATTGCTTTTCTAGAGAGATAATGTCTTCTTCTTTAGTTGTTAAAAGTGTTAACTGCTGATTAGCAGTCATTTTTGCATTATGTAAATAGTAGAGAACATTACCAAGTTGATTCAATGTTTCTGGATCAGCTAATAACCAAGGTTCTTTTGTATGTAAAAGTGTAGCCTGTAATGTTTCTATATCTTTGTCGAGAAAAATTTTTATTTTCTTTACCTCATCTTCTGAAATAGCCGACTGTATCATCCAATTTAGTAGACGTTGATCTCTCTCCAGCAGTATGTTCTGTGCAACTTCTAGCTGTTGAGCATGAATTTCTTTTTCTCCTTGCGTTTGTGCTTGAGTCAGTAGAGATTCAATCAAAGACAGTGGTAAAAGATGAGAGGCTAATTCCCTCATTCCTTGACGTATCTCATCTGTCTCTGCAGTTATTTGCTCACGCTGCTTCTCTAGAATGTCACGTTCTCCAGCAATTTTTCCACCTTCAGAGATGAATTTATTTAAGGCTTCCTGTTGTTCATTTTCTAACTCTTTGAGTTGCTCTTGTAAAGATACTAATTTTTGCTGCTCTATATCAGATTTTTCTTGCAAATCTTTGAGCTTTTTCTCGATTTCTTCTAAGTTAGCAACATCCTTATGCTCAGCAAGCTCTTTTCGTTTCCGGTTGACTAAAATTTCTAGATCAACTGCTAGACGTTCTGCTAACTCCAATCCCAAAAGTCCGCGAATTGCTTCAACTACAAGAGATGGAGGTGTTTCCTGTTCTGCTAGTTCTTTAACCTGTTCACCATCGAAGAGAAATAAATTGGAAATTCCTAAAGGTAGCAGATTTTCAATATACTCATCCCAGATATTAGCTAATGCGTCAAGGCCCCACGTTGTGTCTTCTTCACCAAAAATACCTAAGTTATCTCTACCATCTTTTGGATTTTTTGACCAATTTCTTAAAATTTTGTACTTGGCTGGCTGATCATTCTCAATATGTTCAAAAACTAATTCGATCTGCGTTTTCTCAAGTGGTGAAGTATGACTATTTACACATTGTGTCAGAAAATCTCCATAACTCAAATTACCACGAGTAGAGCATTGAGCACGATGTCCATATAGCGCGAGACGAATAGCATCCATAAGGGTTGTTTTGCCCCCTCCATTCATTCCACCTAGTAGAATAATAGGGCGAGTAGTTGATTTATCAATTCTTGGATCAAGATTGATGACTTGGCGTCCACAGTAAGGACCAAAGTTTTGTAATACGAGTTCAAGAAATATCACAGCGTAGTATCTTTATGTTTAAGCCTCATGCACACAAGGTGCAACGTGATGATTTAAATTATTTTTTAAATTTAACGTTTGCCCAATTTGCCTGTTTAGCAACAGATTTTTTACCAGATCCAGATGAGTTATCTGTTATTTCCTCAGTCAATCCATCTACTGCTTGAAAATCTCCCAATGTTAATTGCTTCACCTTTTCAACATCACCTTGATCAATGGCTGTTTTCAAATCCCTTTTCAAGTGAGCATTTTTAATTGCATCTTCTGGGGAACGAGAACTCGTTTCAAAACATTTTTGTAGAGTATCGTATATGCCCACACGGCGCGTCATTTTACGATACTGACGTTCTGTGTCCAAGAGTTTTGCCATCAATTCTAAATGCATTGCATCATTTTCACAAATTTCCTCTAGCACAGCCCATTCATCACTACCCAGCAAACTATTACCAGCGCCAGGACGGGGATCTATAAAAGACTCCCCAGTGACTTCTTTATAGATGCGGGGTAAGCTATCATCAAATTCATGATTTTCTTCTAGCCATATCCGTCGAATCTCACTCATTTCTTCTAAAGTAATTAGCGTAATATCGCGCATATTTTCTGGTGCTGTGCTACGAAGTTGTTTTTGCACTGTCAGAAGTTTTCTGAGCCAATATTCACGTGCTTCTTTAATATAGGGACCTGGAATAGGCTCAATAGATAGTTCACCATCTAAGTTGCGCTCATATAATTGGACATTACCATTTCTGCGCCGGAAGTCCCGGCGTTCACGGTTTTCTTCGTCATCTAATTCTTGACGAAAATCTAGTAGAGGTTGCAACCATTCTTTCTCTTCGTCATTTTGAATCATTGCTGTTAAAGATTTGTCCTGACTCACTAGGGTACAAACCCAACAGCCAAAACGAGAGCTACCACAACTGGGAGTAGATGTATCAACAACTAACGGACATTCATTATCAGCACTTGCACCTCTATACATGGTGAATAAATCCTTGTTGCTATATGCCCAAGGATTTTCCGACTGCATCAAATAAAGCCAAACCTCATCGTTACGCCAGTCCTCAATTGGACTATAAACTAGAGAGTTGGGTAAGTTCATGTTGGGGCTGAGGCGATCACGTACTCGCTTTGCTTCCCATTTTTTCATTCTGCTAGCACGTTTTGTGCTTTCAGCTTTACGGGTACCCAAAACTAAAATAGCTTCACCATTGTCTCGGATAACATCACGAATAAAGCGGTTAGATGGATTGATCTTGAGACGCTCTGTACACCAGCGAAATTTTCCTTTCGGCGCTGGGTAACCTTTACCTACCAACCCTACCCAGAATGTCTCCTTAAATTCTGGTTGTAAAAGATGGGGTTCTACTGGCATTGCTTGCTCAACCGCTGCCAATTTCATCTGTCTAAGGGAATTGCGTACCCAAGCAGAAACATAAGGATTTTCTACAAGCGTATCTGTAGTGATCACATGTATTGTTTTAGTTCGTTTTTCTGGTGGAAGTTCGGCGATCGCATTCCAAACTAGTTGTAGTGCACATGTACTATCCTTGCCTCCAGAATACCCAATGCACCAGGGTATTGCATCTAAGCAGTATAGTTCTTGGATCTCAGTAGTAAGAGTTTGGATATCTTCTACCAATTCTGCTACAGTGCGCTGAGCTTGACCTTTGTTTTCTGGCTGTTGTGCTGTACTCATGTATCTAATCCTGTTCAACCGCCTCTTCACCCTTGCGCTGTGGAAACGCTATGAGACCCGTCTCCATAGCTACACACCTAAACTCATAAGGTAAACATTCCATAAAACTTCACCTAAATGAGCTTAGTTTGTGTAGAAATAAATTTTATTCCTTAGGGCTTGTTATGCAAAGGCAAACCTAGTATTACATATATTTGTCCCAATTAAGTTTTTAAAAACCTAATTTTTAAACTTTCAATTTTTTTATATAGTTAATCCTGTGCTGTTATTTTTACCTTGAAAAACTAAAATGAATCATGTTCCAATTGATCTTAGCTTTCCTCTTGCTAGTGAGTATGACCAGATTCTGGTTCAGGAAACTAACATGGGTGGTATTCAGGCATATGTAGGCTCAGTCACTCTAGAATGGTTTGCCAGTCAGGTTAACTTTGCATCTTGCTTACCCTTGCTTCAGCAAAAGTATAATCCTCAAAGTGAGAATGTCGAGATAGATGCAGATAGCATTGATGAGATTCAGCAACGTCCGCTTGATTGGTCACGTCAAGCACCTTTGGTCCAGTACTTAGTAGCTGGAAAACATCACAAGTTTCCACCTGTTTTGGTAGTCATTAATCAGCAATGGGTAGATAATCCCAAATCACCGGAGTGGGATCGTAAGGGACGAGCAAAAAAATCCAGTATTGAATTTACCCCATTAGACAAAAATAGCACATTTGGAATACTTAATATTGCTACAGAAAATGTGACTATTTATGCTTTAGATGGTCAACATCGACTTATGGGGGTGCAAGGTTTGATGGAATTACTCAATACAGGTAAACTCCAGAGGATGAAAAAAGATAAAACTCCTTACGAAACTGTTATTACGGTAGATGACTTGATTGAAAAATATCATGTATCGCCTACTTACTTGCAAAGCCTACCTAGCGAAAAAATTGGTATTGAGTTCATTTGCGCAGTTGCAGCTGGTGAAACCCGCGAAGAAGCGAGACAAAGAGTGAGATCTATTTTTGTTCATGTCAACTTAATGGCTGTACCCTTAACTAAAGGTCAGTTAGTCCAGTTAAATGAAGATGATGGTTTTTCCATTGTTGCTAGAAAAATTGCTGTTACTCATCCGCTTTTAGAACAGCGTGATGATAGAAAACCTCGAGTCAATTGGAATAGTGCGACTGTTGCATCTAAGTCCACTGTTTTGACAACACTGCAAGCTCTCAAAGAAATGTCTGAACGATACCTGGGGCAAAAGTTCTTGCAATGGAAACCTTCTGACAAAGGTTTAATTCCTATGCGCCCAGAAGACAAAGAACTTGAGGAAGGGATCAAGGATTTTCACAAGCTCTTTGATTATTTAGCAACCTTACCAAGTTACAAGATTCTAGAATATGAAGACACACCTTCATTGCGACGGTTCAGCTTTGAAAAGGATGGCGGTGAAGGAAATATGCTTTTCCGTCCTGTCGGTCAAGTTGCCTTAGCTCAAGCTCTTGGTATCCTGGTATTCAAAAAAGGGTTTTCTTTAGAAGACATCTTTAAGAAGCTTCGCAAGTATGACCAACAAGGCGGATTTAGTGGAATGGAGTATCCCAAATCGCTCTGGTATGGTGTTTTGTATGATCCAAACAAAAAGTGGGTACAGGTTGCAGGACGGGATCTAGCAGCGAGATTGCTGATGTATATTCTTGGTGGAATTGAGGAACAGATGGAAAGTGCTGATATTCGTAAGGACTTGGCTAAAGCTAGAACTATTGAAAATAAAACCATAGGTTTTGATGGCAAGTTTGTTGAACCCAAGCAAGTAGGGTTTCCATCTGTACTGTAATTAGCAACATCAATAACACTAATCTAATATGGATTTCAACCATCATCTCCAACTAAAATATCGCGCAGTGATTTCTTTTCTGGAGCAAAAGTGAGCAAGATACTGGCAGAAGCTTCAATGCTTGTCCATAACTGCTCCAACGCTCTCGCATCAGCTTTCTCTAAAGTCCTTTTGAACCCGAGAGAGTTGTCATCATTATCTATTGCTTGTAGCATTTCATGAAAAGCTTTCGCAAGCAAGCGATTCCATGCTGTCATTTTTGTGTTAAAATTATTAATAAGTTTTAAGCCATTTTGAGCATCTTTAAGTTCCCAATTATCTCCTTTTTTAAGAGATCTACAAGTAAGAGCAACCGAATGAGACACTATCTGCCCTTTTGCATTCATGATACGCCGGAGAATATTATCAGTTAAATATGAACCACAGGCAGAACGTATACCTTCAAAATTATTTCCATGCCAGAAATCTTCATACTTCATACGAAGTAATGCTGCAAAAAGAAATTGTTCAGGGTCACGGCGTGGATTAAAAACATTAGAGTATACATTGTCATCATCAAATAAATCACGTTTTTGTGTAAGAGCTTCAGATGGTTGACCTGAAAGCATTCTCCACGATTGACCAACGTATTCCATATCTAGTTTGCGATATGAGTTGTTAACAGTATCTTTAAATTTTGCTTTCTCTATATTGGATAAAGTTCCCCACTCACCTCTCTTACGTTCGTAGAACCAAGATGGTTCAAGTTGCTCGAAAGCTTTACGTAGTTTAGATTGAACAGCATCATTACTACGTAAATCACGGGATAACACAGGATTTTGACTATTAGTTTTTTCTGCAATCAGAGTTGCCTGTTTTTTACCTTCATCGTTACTGGGAGCCTTTATGATTCTCGCTAAAACTGAAGGTTTATCGGAAAAAGATCCTAACTTCTTGCGAAAAGCAGTAACAGTCTGACAACCGTTAACCACTTGAGGATTGGTAATACTTAATTTTTGTTCTTCTTTTTTAAGATTAAAATCATCGCAAAGAATTGTAAGACCATTATTATAAAGCCAAAAATATTGAGAGTCTATTGGATCTACAAGAGATTCCCAAATATTCTTGATCCGCTTGTTAGAACCAAGAGCAAATCTTACATTGAGACTAAAAAGTTTAGAACCTAGCTCTTGAGCTAGAGTCCCTAATCTCTTACCCTGAAGACTTGCAACAATTACTTCCCATCCTTCTGGCAAGGTCTGATCATTAGGACCCATATGAATTACTTCAGGACTTTGGAGATCAAAACTATAAGACTGTCCTTCAAGTGCTTCGGAACTGGGATGATGTTCTTCATACTCCTGCTGAAATCTATTTAAATCCCAAAGCTCCCAGATAACACGCACGTTCTTCTCTTTTCCAAAACTCTGAGTTGACCTATCAAATTGAGATTTAGCATCGCTTGCCATTGAGCCAGCTAATCCAATATTTAAAACTACTTTATATTCATGTTCTCGTGCAATTTGTAACTTACTAGCAACTTCCAGAAATTTACTACCGTATTGTTGTGCTCTTTCTATATCTAGTAATTCATCTAATGCATTTTTTAATTCAATAGCGGGTTGTTTTCCAAATTTTTTACCGTAAGATTCAGTCCACTTACATTGCCAAAGATGAAATTCTTTCTCATCCTCATCTTTATACCAACCATCTAATCCTCCATCTCCTCCTCCTGCTCCTCGTAAAGTGTCAGTTCTTATTAATGCCTCATCCATATCCATATCTCGATGAACATACTGTAGACACCAAGCAGCAAATGCTCGATCTGGTTGTACAAGACGCTCTGCTACAATGCCATCAACCTGTCTTTTTATCCAATTGTAAGTATGCTCAGACATTTATTGTATTAACCGTTGGTTAACTAATGTGTATTGCAATTTTTGTTAAAAGATTTTATCGAAATAAAATCAACAATTTTTCTAACTAAGAAATCTGGTTAAATCAAACTCACCATCTTGCTGATCTTGATTGAATCTTTCAGAGCTAAGCATCAACAAAACTCGCTCTGTATAGTCCACTGCTCCCCGTAATTCAGTCTGTAATATTTCCAGTCCACCATTAGCATATTCTTCAAAAATATGATTACGTTGATGTTCATATTCCTCTTCATTACTAGGAGATAGTATTTTGATATCTTGAGTTTCAGTAATTCCCAATAGTTTGATTACCCAATCATGTCCCATTGTGACGAAATACTCTACTCGAATAGGAGATGGTTCCCTCTTCGATATTTCTCCCAAAAGGACACGCCTTTTATGCTTTGCACCCAAAGCAGCCGCAAACACAATGACATCAGCAAAAGTCTGGAAAGGACCTGTAGCACCATCTGCTGATGTCAAAGCTTTGACTAACTCTGCTTTATCTTTAGCAACCCTAATTCTGCCTGTTTCCGCCATCTTACTTATGTTGAGTTTGTCATAATTATAACTTAAAATTCAAGATGACGTCTTGCCCATAGGCACTATGCAGCGTCTGCACACAAATTTAGGTGACTGTCTATACTAATTGGTTAGACGAGCGATCGCACTACTTACCGAGGCCATATTTGAATTGCCAGATCAGCCAAATACTCAGCACGATTTTTGATAGCCTCTTCATTCCAGATTTCTATATCTCGGAAGTATTGATTCAAAGAGAAATTACTAGACCTTAACAGGAGCAGTTTCTCCTCAAAAGATTTGTTAGATAACTCACCGTTATAAGCTGTTAGGGTGAGATTGCCCAAAGTGTGGAGCCACTTCTTATGTATATTGCTATAACCTGCACCTAACATTTGTTGCCATTCTTTACGTAAGGGTGACTTTTGAGGCATGATATGCTCAATACTGACGTTATCAAATCCAACATGCTCTTTAGTTAGATATTCCTCCATACTCTCTAACAAAAGTTTTACTCGATCATTTGTACCCGAGCTTTTATATAAGCTTTGATTGATAATGGCATGGCGAAATAAGTCATTATCAGGCCATACTTGATTGCCATCAAAGCTTATGAGAACTTCACGTAATCCACTCACAATATCATCAGGTCTTTTCGACTTGACTTGCTTGTACAAGTTGTTAAAAACATTACCCAATACTCTCGTAGATACACCCGCCAACCAGCGGCGTACAAAGTAGGATTCTAAGTATCTCAAAATCTTCTCAAAATCTTCTAGAGATATCTTTTCTTCCTCATACTCATAATAAATATTAAGGAGGAATATATGGCAGGTAGAAAAATCCAATCTCATCAATCTCTCAAACCACCGTCTTAGATTAGCTTCCGGTTCTTCATGGAAAAACTTAAGACGCTGATAGTAGTTGCTAAACTGAATTAGCTTTTCCAATTCAACTTGGATATCATTTTCTGAATTATCAATATGTTTCTTAAGAGTCTGATAGACAGATTTTTCACTAACTGCTGCACCGTCTTTACGTAGATAAAACCAAAATGCGTTGGTAAGTTCATCTGCGTATTCCTTATTCGGTAATGTATTAGCTTTAAAACTTTCTTGAAGAGGTAACCATGTACTTTTATATATACTTTCTTGCTCTTCAGCAGGTAGTTTCATAAATACATAATTACGTACTAAGTCTGCTTGTGAAAGTTCTTCACCTTTGTTGTTTAAACTTTCGAAAATTAGATAAGGATTATCACCATCATCAGAAGTGATGTTCACTAATACGGCTCTTCCGGAAGTTTTATGGTGATTATTAAAATCTAGAAAATTTTAATAACTATAATTTAGTAATATTAATGCCTACAATATATATTGTATAAGCATTTAAGAA
>JAJPJF010000193.1 GCA_021324415.1 Nostocales cyanobacterium Centralia_MAG_434 | reverse complement strand
GCCGCAACAAAAAGGGGAACCTTCTTTAATTGATCAGTCGGTGTTCAAACTAGTTGGTTTTGTATTAAGGTTCCCCTTTTTGTCAGGATCAGGCTCCGTGTTCTGACTAATTAGTTATGTAATAAGGCTGCTCTTTTTCTCGGCATCGGCTCCCTCACAGATCAACAACACTTGTTGGGACATTTTATTTTTTGGATCTCCCTTAGTTAATGCTGCTGTTTTGCTCGCACAAAGCAATAACTTGAAAATCTTTGCGCTCACACACCTTAATCTCTTCAGAAGCAGCATTTTTGAATGTCCAAATTTCATCAGATGTGTTGTAATTCTCGACTTTCAAAAACTGGCAACCTACCTGCCATGGTGCGTTCATACCCTCCATGATATTTTTTACCTTGAATGATAGATTTTTAAGGCTCTTTTCAAGGGAGGGCAACGGTAGCCAGTCCAGCTGATGTTCTACTAGAGCATTGGTTTCTAATTCTAGGTAGTTGTTGAGGTGACCAACTAGTTCGTTCTTGTCGCTATCATTCCAATCTTTAACCGCTTTTGTAAGGATAGTGCTATCCGTACTCACCATTTGTTCAATTTCTTGCCAGTTTTTGACGTTTTTCAGGTCTTGGGACAGTTGTTTATAGTTTAATGTTGCTGGAGGTAGATTCTCATTGCTGACAACTGAGGCATGTTGATCTGCATGATCAGTTTCAGGTGCTGAAGCTGAATCAATTGGCTGTACTTTTGAAATCCTGTGGTACTTGATCCAAGGCAGTCCAGGCTGCCCCTCATCAATAAATGCTCCTAGCTTCGTTAGTCGCTTAATTGTTCCTGTGAGCCGAATACCCTCAACAGTCCATTGAATTTTGTCACCAATTTTTAGTTTGTACTCAGCAAGGATTTTATCTGAAAGTTCCTTCGACAATTCAGTTACCTGCTCAAGTGACACTTCTTGTTCAAGGTCTTCGTGCTTTAGCTGTGTCCATGAAGAATCATTTATGCTGGAAACTTTACATAAAACTGGACCCTTGGAATCAACTTGAACAATTTCACCTTCCCATTCATTCCCTGTCGCACCAACCTTATAGAATTTTTTTTCGAGTGCTTCCCCATTGGGCGCGGGTGTGGCTTGGGGTTGTTCAACCCAATTTCCACCAGCCATGATTCTTTCACCATCTGGACCTAAAACGTACAAAATCTGTATGCTGCCAACTTCACCGTCAACAGAGACAACAGTTACTTCTTGTCCACTACATTTATTGGCAAAACTTGGTACTGTAGTGTTTGCAACTACCTTGTCTCCAACTTTCCAGCCTTTTTTAAAACGGTCAGTTGGGGTAACACAGGGGTATGAGATTTGAGTAGTATCAGCTATAACTACATTGGAACAAGGAGCAGCAGTCATCTCGGAGTTCAGATCATGTTGTGCGTTAATTAAGGCTTCTGGTGCAATCTCTTCGGCTTGTTGTTCGATATGTTGGTTTAGTTCTGCCTGCGCAGTCTCTTGTTCAAGATTTGTGTTGCAAGCTGCAGAGTCAGTCTGAACTGAAGAGATCTCAATGACTTTTTCGTGAGAAACAGGGGAAGGTTTTGTTTGATCTGACGTGATATCGGATTCTGGAGCGATCTCCTCTACTGCCTTCATATTGTCATCTTCAGATGCGATCGCCTGCTCAGCTATTGGATTTTCAGAAGCACTGAAGACTTCTTGAGGGACAGTATCTGTCACTTTGTGTTGCTCGGTGATCGCCTCTGTTGTGGTCTGAGGAGGCTGGGTGCTCGCTTCAATTTCTTTACTTGGCTGATAATCTGCATAAAAAATTCTGGAAAATAGCCACTGATGAGGAGGTAAGCCTGAATCTCTCCAGTCTCTCTCTATTGCAACCGCCTCATCTCCATCAATAACCTCTATTCTTAATTTCCTTCCTCCACCAGGAATATTGCGGACGTAGCTAACGGGCCCTGTTTGTTTTTTAGGAGTCGCCGGAGCCTTTAGTTCCTTGATCTTGCTCGCTACTGAAAGCTGCGTATCCTCATGAGTGATGCTGTCAAGCGCCTGCTCGTTTCTGGACTGTCTTAACTGAAGGAGCATGTGAATCCCCAGCTTGGGAGCTACGTTTGAGGGAATCACATCAGCTACATCTGCCATTTGGACAAGCTTGTTCGCGTAGTTCTTTTCCAGACAGAAATCTGTCATCAGTTCGGAAAACTTCTTCTTATTACCAGCTTTAACTTCCGCCAAAATTCGGCCTGCATCTAGTAGAAGATTATTCCCGCTTTCCCAGAGCGCGATCGCACTACATATCTTGTCTACTACGGTAGGTTCTAGGGTTGCTGTGGTTTCGGTTTCTCTGACCACAGGCAAGCGAGGGGGTGACTCTAGTAATGTTGTCATGCTAGGATCTCGGATGAAAGTTTTTGTTAGATACGCTCTACAGAAAGCAAGTTAGAGCGTTTTCCCTATTTAACACGAAACACAAAGAATAGCCGCAGCATTTAATATTTAACCTGTTGGACTCATTGTAGAGTCTAAGGTTTATTTTTGGCAACGTATGGCTAAAAATTAAGCTGCCTTATTTTCCCTGAGGATCTGCATATCAGCAGCCTGGAGGGCATAGGCGAGAGATAGTTTATGATATTCCGGTATATCAGCGAAATTTAACCCTGATCCCCAGCGTCGTACAGAGCATTCGGCAACTCCCAACACTTTTGCCAAGAGCTTTATGCATTTCTTGCGATATCCAGATTCTGTCTCGTACTCGGCTATTTCTTCTTGAGAAAGATGGGCTATGTCAAAGCAAATCCGGCAAAATTCCCGTGGAGTTACGCCTGTTTTAGGCAATGATTGAAGTCTGACCATAATTTACCTTGAGTAAAAAAACTAAGTAGCTTGCACCGCATAAGTTAGAGTCAGCTTATGTTCTGCTGACATATTGGAAAAATTTAATCCAGTTTTCCAGTGGCATACTGAATATTCTTCTGTTCCTACAAGAATGTATGCCAGAAGCTTTATGTATAGCTTGTGATCGTCTGTGGTCTGTTTATGTCTCGCCATTGCCTATCTTTTCTAAGAAAAGTGGGCTATTTCAAGAACAATCCCGCAAAATTTCTTTGGTGTTATTCCTAAATTGGGTAATGATTGAAGTCTGAGTATGATTCATTTTGTTTGCAAAATGAGCGTATCTATAGACTAACACATTTATCATCTTTTGTCATCCAAAAGATGACAAAACAAAAAAAGCTGGAATCGATTAGATTGAATTTATGGCAAAAGAACGGGATCGCATAACTTTTGACCTAAAGGACTTACGGGAGCGGCTACAATCAGCCTCTACCGAACCTAGTCAATCGTTAGCATCTGTACTGAGATGGGTGGCAACACTTGGACTTGATCTTTTAGATGCATGTCGTCGCTTGCGAATTCCGCCCCCCCGCTTAGGTGAAATAGACCAATGGCTAGTCGAAATCTCAAAAGCCGCTCCTCCAGATGAGCTTAAATCAAATCACAATGAAAGTCTGATCAAATATTTGTCCTCCTTGGAAAAACGACCTTCAAACGCTGAAATTTCGACGACTGCGACTAAGCTGTGCATCGATTCGACCGATTTAATGCGGGTCTGCGATCGCCTATTCTCAAAATTTGAAAACGGTAATGATTAAGACATTTACCCAAAAAGCCTGTAAATGCTATCCTTCCAATCCCAAGGTTTTTGGCAAGAGCGTTATGTAAAGTGTGCGCTCGCCTGTTCTCATCTAGTGATCAGCTATCTCGATTGACCAAAGTTTGCTGATTTCAGAGCAAATCTAGCAAAAACTGCCTGGGCTCTATTCTTGATCTTGGCAAGTATTGAAGTTTGAGTATGATTTCCTCCCTGGGAAAATCGATCGTGTTTACAGGTTAGCATAAAATCATAACGTTCATGAACAAAAGATTATATTTTTGTTCGTGAACTACAAAAGTTTACAAACGTCGTGCCACCATAGATATAGAACAACCATGTGGATGCATTATTGAATGGCTGAGAGAAACCAAAGGGGTAAACGAGGGAAGGCTGATTACACCCAAGTAACTGGATTCGTCCCAAAGCGCTTAGCGTTGGCACTAAGAGCGGTGTGCGCTGCTAACGAGATTACTCAGTCAGAGGCCTTGGAAGAAATGATCGACGGGTGGTTAAAGATCAAGGGCATCAATATCGACGCTCTGATTATGCAAAATACTGATGCAAGCCAGTTTAACTCCACTACTAAAGAAACATGAGTTTGCAAGCCTTGTTGATGGTTAGAAGAGGTAACAGATTGGCGAAACGCAGTGGTGTCAAAGTTGAGATATTCAGAAAACACTGTGAGGGCGATCGCCTGTTGCCAAAGATGCTGCGCATCTGTAATTTAACGAGACCCGCTGACCGCTACACTGAGCATAACTTGACGAAATACAGTAACTTGGCGCTCTAATGCACTTAGTTTTTTTATGCCATGGGCTTGAAAGAGTGAAGCCCTGCAAGACCAAATCAACAAATTCCTTATCTTTCCAGTTCTATTTGTATCCTTTCCTGAGTAAGGCTTAAAGTTTTGGTATGATTCCAATTTTGGGACAATTAAGCATGTTTATAGATTAACACACTTGGCACACTTGGCACACTTGGCATTAATAAGAATTTTAAATGGGTTAAATGTCATCTATGACCTCACTGTCAAAGCGATTAAACTTGGAAAATGGCTGATTCTCGCTCACGAACTACTCTTAACTTGTCTGGTCTAAGTGATCGCATTGAACAATTGCGTTCAGATACAGCTTGGAAAGCTTTGCCTTTATCAAAAAAAGTTATGCTTCTGCTGGAGGAGTATCTAACTCAAATTGAGTCTGGGCAAGTATCGGATGTGAATATCACTAATGTAAGTGAGCAATCTACTGCCGTGCGCGATCGCATTACATTTGACATAAAAGACTTACGAGAACGGTTGGAATCAGCTTCTACCGAACCTGAACAGTCAATCGCTTCCGTCCTAAGATGGGTGGCAATTCTTGGGCTAGATATTTTAGATGCATGTAGAAAGTTGCAAATTCCGTCACCCCGGTTAGGGGACGTGGACAAATGGCTTATTGATATCTCTACTTCAAACTCACAACCCCAAAGGAAAAAATTGGCAGAGCTAATATCGGCTTTAAGTTTGCGAGAAATAGAGGAGTCACTCATTCCACTTGACAGAATAGTCGCTATTAAAGAAGGAGAGAAGCCCACCCAAGAGGAGACTACAAGACTTGCTCGTTTGCTTGGGCTTACTTCAGAGGAGATCAGGGATCTGTTGAACGAGAATCTCCCTAACTAGAGCTAGTTTTAACTGGAAAAATCTTAAATTAGGTAATTAATTCCAATATGTAGGATTTATTTAGGTAAAAGCCCAGGTAATATAGACTTTGCGCTTACAGGGACACAAAAGTTGTATGAATCGAAAATGGGGAAATTCCATCAACGTCAACACCCTACATCCAGACCAACGTATTGTTCCATAAGTTTTATTCTCCAACATGGGGGTGGTTGAACTATGAATCCTAGCAGCGTAGGGCCAAAGCGCAATTACCCCATGTTAGTAATCTGAAGATTTCTGTAGGCTATTGATGCTGCCCAGAGAAAAATTTATCTGTGTGGCTGCGATCACGCTGAACAAAAATGCCGAGTGCAAACTTCTTGGTTCAGACGACAGCAATTCCGCAAAGCGACCTTGCCTCCCCTAATCGCTGATCTAATACGGAAAAGCGATCGCAATGAGGACATTTACGGCATTAGCTCCATTTTCTAGGTTCGATCTTAAAATTTCTGGGAAGCATGACTCAACATTAGATTCAAAAAATCTTCGGCTGGCTCTGGTGAAATCTTACTATCACTTGATCCACCACTGATACCCTGATCATCTGATTCTCTTATTACCTTTTTCACCATGCGAAATGGTCCCTTGAAGTCTATAATCTCTTTTTGAGGACGAGTTTTGAAATACTCAGAAAGCCCGTCTACTACATTATCCTGCTCTGAACCAGTTTTCTCAGTATTCTCCTCAGACATATTAGCTCTCAAAATCATGTTTCATAGATGCACAACCATATAGGCTATATGTCTATGTTTCTGTGCGAAATGTTAGTTCTCTCTATTTATATATACGCAGTTTTTTTGTGATGACATACTTATCATGCAATTAACCGGTTATTATTCAAACTATTTCTCAAGCAGAATTTCCAATCAACACAGAAAATCCCGCCTGGACTGCTTTGCAGTTCTCAACAGCGGGATTTCTGTGATCTTGCAATATGGACGCCCTACAAGATTAGTTCTATTTTAAATGAGAAATGTGGAATTGCAAAACGACATGAAATAACTCTTAATCGGAAAACAATCAAATCACTACAATACCTACAATACAAGGTTTTCTACATAGATTTATTGTCTATCTAGCTCATCTAATGGGATGGAAAGTTTCACATTTTTTCCAATTATCTCATCCATATAAATAATCTCATATAATGAATCTTTCTCATTCAAAAAATAGTTTAAAACTCCTTGTCATATTTTTAAAAATTGCTTTATCATCTAAATATATATCTCTTAGTTATTATGACAGTGACAAAAAATATAGCCCATGTCAGATATCGAGGAGGCAAAACAATAACCATTCCCCCCGCAGGTAATTCTGGTTCATTCACTCTTAAAGAGTGCCAAGAATTGTTAGGTATCAACAGCGCGATGACTTTATATGTCTATCGAAAAACTCTTGGATTTTTAGGTCAGCGGCGTATCAGTTGGGAACAAATCAAAGAAATGCTTGCACTTCAAGAGTTTCTCAGGGTTAGACACGGATACAATTCTAAGCAAATGTACCTTAACCTCCGCAATCAGAATTTACTTCAGACCATTTTTGAAGAATTTGGAATCGATATTCAAGCTAAATTCGAGAGAATTCAAAATGACTACAACAACAAACGGCAAGCGCAAACACAACAAAGTATCAGAACCTACCCAGACTGCACCACCTCCTGCTGAATTGGCACAGTCTACAGCAGAATTAGAGGAATTGCTCAATCAAGATGTTGTGCCTCCAAACAAAGACGCTCAAACTTCTGTAGAGCCTTTAAAGCAAGACCAAGAAGCTCAAGCAACAGATTTATCATCTGAGCCTACACAGGAGCTACAAACCCCTCTAGAGAAGCCTTTATCGGCAGATGAGATTTTAAAGCAATCCAAACAACAAACTCAGAAAGATGAACCAGTTGATGAGTTGCCTCAGGCAGAGGACAGTGACACTCAAAATACAGATCTAGTCCCTAAAACTGCCTCCTCAGAAGTCAACGCAGCTCTCACTCAAGCAGCACAGAGCTTGGTTGAACTCAACCAAGAATCCAAGAAAAAGCGGATTGAGACTGGTATCCTTGAAGGCATAGAAGATGCAAAGGATATTCGATTAGGCAAGCAACTCGGCACACTTCTATCCCTTGCGGAAGCGGAGCGGACAGATGTTGAAGAACTTGCAGAACAACTTGATCGCCTGCGTAGTCATACTGACACCCAGACTGCAGATGTAGTCACAGAAGCTATTAAAGAGTTAGGAATTGACCTAAACGCAATCAGGGAGGGAAAGCCGCAGGAGACCAAAGAAAAGAAACCCTCCCCATTAGAATCTACGTTGTCAATCAAGCTCCCAGGCAAAAGCAGCAGTTTCAAAATCCTGTAAATCTTTCATATGCGGCAGTTGTCATGCTTTTACTAACTGCTGTAGCCATTTCGGCAATTGCCTCTCGTCACAAAATAGCGATTCCCATTGGCATTGGTAGCGCAATGTTAGGCGCAGGAATTGCAGCATCAGTAGTTCATCGCAACAATCAAAACTAGGAGAAAAAAATGGCAGACACATTAGCAGGCACGATCGCAACCTTCTCAACCGTCACCAGCCTAGGATATGCAAGGTACGCGGTTGCATCTGCGGCAGTCATATCTGGTTCAGTAGCCTTGCCAGCAATTGCCACAGTTGTAGCAATTGGATTATTCGGGATTGGTGTTAAGCGGTTGACAAGGGCTTAATTCAAATCTCTAAGCTAAGAAATTGTCTCTGTTGACAACAATGCAAGCGAGTGATTAGTGCAAAATAGATTGTAACAATGGTCATTGTTGAAGAAGGCGGTGTCGCCATTCCTAGTCTTATAAGGAAGCTTATAGAGCTTTCTCTTCAATTTGATTTGCAGAACAATTTCGCCGAAAAACATTACGAGAATTAGTTCGATATAAATATCGAATTTCCCTCTGCTGAATCGTATTCAAATTTATGAAACGGCACTGATTGAGATTCCAGATTCAAATATATCCACCGTCGAAATAGTCCAAAATCAAGAAGAATTATGCTCCAACACACATGCGGAACTTTGCTAGACGACGAAGATTTAGCGTTAGGCATTTGCCCTGGATGTCTTGAATACCTAGCTGCAGCGAGTAACCCATTGGGCAATTTCAGTCTCGCTCAATTGACAAATCTTTTGTGTCCAAATCAGGAAATTTTAGAGAATTCAAGTAATTCTAAAACAGAAGATAAGGCTAGAATAGTTATTGATGAGAATCCAGAAGATATCACACTGAATCTCAATCATAAGACTGGAGCCTACGAAGTTGAAGCAATGTAGTTGAGTATTAATAATGATGCTTTTAATACTTTACACTCATCAAGTGCTGAGAACATCGTTACCCTTCTCAATTTCTCGAAAATGCCTGTTGCGGCTGTTGCAGTGTGCCGCAACTATAGACGCAACAGACCGCAACACCGCAACAAAAATTGACTACAAATTCTGAATTCTCAAGAGAGGTGATTGATTACACTAGTGAAAATAACTTTCAAAAGGAATGAAATTAGAACTGAAACTAGAGACTATACGTTTAGTAATGGCGCGACCGCCTCCATTCTCAAAACTGAAAGAATAGAGGAGGATAAGCCCAATCCATATCTTCTTGTTTTTGGAATATTCTTCAGTTTTTTCATTGCCAGTTATTGTCTAGTACAACTTCTTGTTTCTCAAAAAGGCAGTAATAATCATGAAATTCAAATCAGACAAACCACGGTCTATCTGTTCTACGAGAACAGCGACAATTACTAAAAGCTCTGCTGGTAAAGCTACTACCAAAAAAGGATCTTCAAGCGGTTCATCTTTTAGCATTAATACCGGAAGTTTTACTGGAACCTTGGCGGACATCGTTCCTGGTGAAATGCAGACTTGGTTCGGAGAAATAGGTCAACATCTGGGAGGAATTGACCTTAATCAACCTCTTAGTTGGTCAAAAGAGCAAGTCATTGAAGCCAATAAAATTGCGGCTGGACTTGATAAGAAAGTTCTGGAAATGGCTGAAGTTAAAAATGCAGTTTTGAAATATTTAGCCTATTCTATGAAAGAGGCGGAGTTCAAGGCTGACATCGCTGTAGCTATGTGCAAGGCGAAAGGTTTCATTGATCAGCAACAAGCCAAAGCATATCTGGCGTATGCCAAGTATCTCCGTGGAGCAGCAAAGCTGGAGAAGAAAGTCAAAGCAACTCAGGAAATAATCAATGCTTCCAACGAAGCGCTTGAAGGAGTGTTCGACGATCGCAAGTCTAAGATTATGGCAGCTGTCAACCACCAAGCCAAACTAGCTCAAGGCACAACTGCCGACGTGGAAAATCTACGCACGCAGCGACGACAAGTATTGGCAGACCATCGTCGCTCAATGGCGGAATACAAGAACGAGTTGGCAACAGGTCACTTGCAGGCAGCAGCCAGTTAGTTCTCCCAATCCTGCTCAATACCAAAGAATAGAGTCAAAAACGTTGTAGAGGGGTAGTTATGTCCTTGCATACAGTAGAAGACATCAATGATGATGAAGCTCCAACGCCGCAGGCAGAACGATATCAGCATCTTGCGAATTTGGGGGAGTTCGTAGTTTTGTTTGCAGTTGGTATAGGAGGTTCTTTTGCTGCATTACATAACCGCTCCTTCGAGGTTGTCCTGGGCTTTGGGTATGCGGTGGCGATCGCATACCTCTCTCTGCAATTCGCAGATGCCCCAAGAGCTTCGCTATTCCGAATCACTGGAATTACTTTAGGAGTGCTTCTGGGATTTCGCGAGATATTTTTAATGTTCCCTCTGCCGATTATTCATGTGGTGCTGTCACTAGCTGGCGGGATATTTCTGTGCATTAAAGCTGTGAAGTGGTTCAGGGGGTACTTTGCGTGAGCCAAGCAGTAGTTATTAGGCAACTTAAACAGACAGCTTGCTTAGTTGGTGCAGGGTTGTGTATTGGAGGGGTCTTCCTTGCCGTTCCAGACAACTATAAGACTTGGAAATTTGTCAAAGAAACTAGCTCGGGATTGTTTGGCGATCGCCAGGTGGAAACATCAATATATAGGATTGAGGAAGAACTACCACCCAAGAGAAAACCATACAAGATTATCTTGGGGCAATCACAAAGAAAAATCACTGGATTAGTACTGCTCTTCTTTGGAGGAAACCTGGCTTGGTACTTCGGGCAGATGCTTGCTGACGAATTCGAGGTGATTGAGAAGCGGTTATACAAGATTCGTCAAAGTGAGTTTTTGTTGGAGGATACAACTTTGCGCAGCGGCACTGAAGTTGAGCAGACAATGGTCGAATTGGATATGTTCAACCAGCTGGCATACTACCAAAAAGGATTTCGTGATAAATCAGTTTCTTATCTTCCACCAGATACCGACGAGGAGCAGCAACCACAAGATGGTGACAGTGATAAATATCCAATGTCTGCCAACGGGTTTTTTATGTGGTTGATAGATCGCAACTGGCGTCAAGCCAAAGTCAGGGACTTATGCCAAAAATCTTTCAATAATTCAAAACTGCCAGCAGAACAAGTGCGAGCATTTGTTGACGAGTTGGTTGGTCAAAAACTTGCACAGTGGCTGGATGAGGGGAAAGCCGAATTTCGGCTGCTGAATGTAGGACCGCAAACAGAATAGTTAAGGGACTGCACAATGGGTTATGTAAATTCTGATAAAGGCAATAATGCAAGTCTAAAAGCGATCGCCAAAGCCAAGTTCCAAATATTGTTTCTGAATTGGAGGCTTAAAAATGCAAGCTAGGAAGAACCTTAACCCTGACGAACGAGCAGCGCTTTTAATTTCGCTACTCAAAAATCATCGCTCTTATACAAATGGGGCTATTCGAGATGCTAGTCATTCATCAAAACAAGGAGAAAAATAGCAATGCAACCGTTTTGGAAACCTAAATTGTCAGACAAGCTGTTACTAGTCATGCCCCTGATTTTTGTGATCATACCGTTCGTCGGATTTACCGCCAGAGGCTTGATAAATCACAAAAGTCATTCTTACAGAACCAGCGTTCATTCATCAATAAAAGGTAAGTGGGAGGAAATTAATGAAATTCGACAGACACAACATAACTCAAGCGGTGCTCATGGGGTGGCATTTAAAGAATTTAACTAGTGGCAATCTATGCAGTCAGACCGAGGGGTACGACAACTACCAAGCGTGGATAGACGCAGAGCAATATCAATGTCCATCCAAATTGCACACACCCTTTCTTACTGGAAATAAGTCCTTTAGCGTGCCCCCTTTGCGGTCATCTTGTAGATAATGATGATCTCTTGGATGAAATACTCTGAAGAACATCAACGAAATATTGCTCAACATGAGCGATCGCCATCAAACAATGAAATTTCTTCAATTTTCCCCACCTTTAGTAAGTGACAAAGTAATCCCCCGTGAGAAACGAATTACTACACCTGGAACCTACACCATTAAAGTAGAGATCAGAATTTTATTTTGGTGGGTTCATCACTCAGTCCACGATTACCGTGCTCACGGTAGGACACAAGCAAACAAGCTCGAAAAATTAGGTTTATGTGTCAGAGAAGTTGAGATTGGAAAAAACACCCAATATCGCTGGAGACGATATCAGTCCAACACATAATCAATTCATCAAAATCTGCGTAAATCCTTCCATGTCTATGGAGAACCCAAAGCGTCTTAATCAGAACAGAAGTAGTAACTTTTCGTCTAAAAATTACTCTAGATACTCTCATCAGGATTATGGTTCACGCGGTACTCGTCATGCTCCCGGACAAATTTACATAATCATAGCATGTGGTTATCATGGATTTTTTCCTGGATGCTACTTGTATCGTTGCAAGATTGGATTAGCAATTGATGCAAAAAAAAGATTAAAGCAGCTTCAATCAATTCAGGCTCCCTGTGATTATAAACTGCTTAAGATTATTCAAGTGAGCGATATGGCAAAAGTCGAAAGCTTGCTACATAAGCAGTTTTCTTCCAGTAACGTTCAATTGAGTCAGAGCCGCGAATGGTTTGACCTAACTTTATGGCAAGTGTGGAGTGCTTGTAATGCTTTCAAGTATTTTGAAGAACACCCAAAATACGGTATAAACCGTCAACAGCGATCGCCTTGGAGCATGATTGCGGTTACTGCAGCGGGAGTTCTCATAGTCGTAGCAGTGTTACAACAAGTGCCCTCATTTTTGAACAGACCTAATCCAGAGCATATTCAGAGGACTATTCACCCTTCGTTAACTCAAAGAAGAAAAAATTTCTGATAAATGTATGGGGTTAAATATGAATAAGAAATGGGCAGTAAAACGTTTAACAGTTAATCTGACCAAAGAGGAAAACGATAAGCTTGATGATTTCTGTAAGGTCACTGGCAGACCAGCTACCGACGTAATCAGAGAGCTAATAAGAAAACTTGAAATGCCTGTGGTTTAATTTTACTTTAAAAAATCATGAATAATTGCATGTATTTTCAGCAGAGATCAACTGTTATGTTCACTACTTTCACTGTCAAAACAAAGTACAAATAATATTAACATTAGTGCCGAGTTACTGATAATAGAAACGGGTTTTCTTGAGGCAAGAGATGATGTTTAAGGAGACAGCGATCGCCGGAGCATCGCCGCTACCACCATAAATACCAAAGTGAATACTGAAATCAGGGAAGAACTACAGCGCATACAATCCGAACTAAAGAAGGTATTCCCCGCAAACCAACACGAGATCCGCGACCTGCCTGGAAATGCTGGGAGGTGGGTGTACTTAAGATGGCAAACTATCAGAGAAAGACTTGACGAAGTTTGTCCTGACTGGTCGAATGACCACACAGATATTCAATATCTCGGCAACGATGCGGTTTGCCGTAGTGGTATCACAATTTTAGGAGTTAGGAAGGAGGCGATCGCTTCTGTGCCCATCTCCCTCACCAGCGGCAAGGGCAACGAGATGACGCGAGGCTCACCAGCTGATAGATTAGCGGCAGAGAGTCTCAAAAATGCGGCAGAGGCATGGGGTGTGGGAAGGTATTTGGACAGCCAACAATTTGTGATCCAGTATCTAGCAGACCACATCAATGATCTGGATGACAAAATGCAAGGACAGGTCCGTAAGCTCTGTGAGCAATACAAAATCTATATTGGTGTTCGTCAACCACAAAAGAGGGAAGCCCAAAAGGAGAATGGATTCTTACACGCTCTGGCAGGTACGAGTCCTGAGCTAAGAATCTCTACAAGCCAGAAAAAGCGTCTTTGGGCGATCGGCAAAAGCGATTTGAAACTGACAGACGAACAAATCAAGACTGCCTATAGGTATTTTGGGTTCGATCACTGCGAAGATATTACCCCTGAAAAATACGATCAAGTTATTGAGTATATGCGGGAAATCGCCAAGCCCAGCATACCATCCCAAGACTTGTACCCAGCGCATAATAATCTCGTTAAACAGATTAGACTTGTGACCGGACATACCCCAACTTGGATTGTGTCCCAATGCAAAAAGTACGGTTTCCCGAGACCTGGGGAGATTCCGCCAGACCAAATTAGCAATTTGCTGGCAGATATTTGTAGTGATTATGCTTTTGCTAACGGCACAGTCGAGAGTAGGGAAGGGGGCTTTGAATCTTTTCAAGGAGCGATCGCCTTTGCAAGATCATCAGGGCAACCAATCTTGGAGGCAGCCCTAGCATGGCTAGAACGACATCAAAAGCTTGGAAATGAAAAATTAATTGTTAATTAAGTAAACGATAAGGCTATTTATAAAAAAATGACAGGATGTAAGATAGTCTTTGTCAACTATACAATGACGACTCCACACACCTCCCCTTCGGGTGAGCCGTGGGGCTTCTGGCTGGGCTAGCTAATCGCAATTTCTCTGTTGTAGTTGTGGAGGTAGAATTATACTCGTGACGACTAGAACTTTATCAGCACTGGTAATATTAAAGCGAGAGTATCTAGAATTGACCAAAGATTTTTGCGCTGCGAAACTGATTGAATATTTCAAAAAATGGACTAACTGGAAGCTCGAAAATCACCGTACTCCTTGGATTTACCAGTCGTTGAAGAATATTTACGCAGACCTGATGGGAGAACATAGCTTGCATGTTATCAGAAGGGCGATCGCTCTTTTAGAAAGCATGGGGATTCTTAAAAAACAGAACAATCCTGGTAACGGTCAGGATAAGACCTACCAGTATAAATTGGAGCTTAAGGTACTAGATAACCTCTTAGAACAAGGCAAGTGCAAATCTGAAGATCCAAGGTGCAAAAATGAGCGTTCAGAATTCAATGTAGAATCACACCATAAAATCAATCCTAAGAATCCAGATCCTATCTCTTCAGATCCTTGGAGTGAAAGCGAAGAGAAAAAGCCAGAGTGGGATATAGTAGAACTCACCGATCTACAAAAGACAGATGTTGAGAGTGTAGAACCAAAACAGGGATGCAGTCAGAGCAATTTAAACCCAGGTTCGGACAATTCTTCCGCCGTGCCGCCAAGCCCTATTTTTAAAATTCCAAAACCAAGAACTATACAGCAACTTGCAGAAAAAGAAGTGTGGGAAATAGCGCCTGGAATGCCTTATCCAGTATTTCTCAATTGGCGAGCAGATAGCAAGTACAAGCCACAAGGCGGAAAATGGGAGTTGGATGCACATGGAAATGCCTACAGCGAATTTTACAATAACCGTAATAAGACCACAGCTATACTATTTCCACAGTTTCTAGACTACTTGCGCAGCTGCACTGAGAATTGTCATCAGCAGTTATCAGCTGATATAAAAGCGCTGCTACCAAGTTGCTTTGTTGCTCGTCCAGAAGCGACTGAAAAAAATGTACAGCAATTAATGAACAATATTCAGCAGCTTGTCACAATGGGTGTTGAGGTCGCTTTGCCGCAAGGAATTGCCACAGCTAGTTGTTCTCAGTCGATGAGCTTTGCCCAGTCTCAGGAAACAACAAGTATTTCTCCGTTGAAGGATTTCCCGAAAAATAGCTCACTATCGCCTCAAGTAGAGGCGGTGATTCGATATCTGGAAACTGGGAATGAACCTATGGCAAGAGCGATCGCTCTTCGTCATAACATAGACATTCAGCAAATAATTAGCAATAAAAATCATTGAACTACTCAGTGAGCATTGTCCAGATTATGTTGGTTATGATTGTAGATGTGAACTACCTACACTCCCCTGACGGGTGAGTGTAGGCTTCCCAATTCATTGAGGATTGCCTCGGTTTTCATAGATTTTTTACGTCCAGAAGACTTTGGTCTTACATCCCCTCCAAGGGCAGAAGCGCTAGTTCCTAGCGCCACGCCAGATACTCCACTTGGGGAGACCCCAAGACCGTACTGGCTCAAAATTCGCAATCCTTCATTCTTGATATTGATAGCAGCATTAATATCTCTGTCGTGCTGTTTGTTGCAGTAAGGACAATCTACAAACCGTACACCCAATGAATCATACCCGTGCTGCAACATTGGGATGGGTAGTAGAGTCTCGCTACAAAGTTGAGAAGAAGGGAAAAAACGTCCTATTTCTTGATAAGTGTGCCCAAATTTCTCAGCTTTGTATTTAAGCATGGTTTGAAACATCCCCCATGCTTGGTCTGATATGGATTTGGCCAAGTTGGGATTTTTAACCATATTCTTCACTGCCAAATCTTCTACACAAATAACTTGGTTTTCGTATGCTATTTTGCGAGATAGCTTGTGTAGAAAATCTTCTCTAACTCTAGCAATTTTGCTAGAGATCTTTGCTACTAACCTTTTAGCTTTACGACGTTTATTGGATGTTTTATTTGTCTTTTTAGCTAGTTTCTTCTGTTTGCGTTTTTTATTCTTTTCTAGTTTAGCTAATTGCTTTTTAGGTAGGTCATATTTTGACCCTTCCGACGTGATAGCAAAGTTCTTCAATCCTAAGTCAACACCGATAGCTTCTCTGATTGCAACTACTGGGTTGTCATTTTGATTGAAAAGAATAGACGCATAATATCTACCATCTGCATTTTTCGATATTGTTACAGTTGTGAACTTTGCATCTGGTAGCTGTTTGTGAAACACGGCTTTCATTAACCCCAAATTACCAGGAAACTTAATCACGGAATCATCGGGCATCAGTTTCACATTTTGGGGATATTGAATCGATTGCTTACCATGTTTAGATTTAAAATTAGGAAATTTAGCTCGACCTTCAAAAAAATTCACAAAAGCGCTTGAAAGATTGAATGTGACTCGTTGTAGAACTTGGCTATAAGCAAGTCCTAACCATTCATATTCTTTTTTCAATCCAGGAAGCAATTTGTCCATTGCGGCTTTAGAAAGACCTTTTCCTGTTTCTTTATACGCGCTAGTAGTGGCATTAAGCATATAATTCCACAACCAACGAGTATTACCAAAGCATTGAGCTAAATAAGATTC
>JAJPJF010000422.1 GCA_021324415.1 Nostocales cyanobacterium Centralia_MAG_434 | reverse complement strand
GATGAATATCGCTTGGAGATTCTTACTCAATTCTGAGGGCAAGATTTTCTTTGTGGCTATTGATTTATTGGCCTCTCCCAAGGAACTTTTAAACCTAGCTCGCTAGAATCAGTTATTTATCAAATAACTCTTTTGACGCTTCCTCTGCATTCTATGCTGGGAAGTGTCAATCTTGCTACTTGATAGAGAAACAGAGATTTCAACAATCACATGCATTGTGCATCACAATGCATGTGTCATGAGATGATTACAATGATAAGATCATCACTCTCTCATCTACATAATCTCCATGAGTAACACAGAATCAGCACAATTACCCCTTTGGGTACAAGACCGGGAAGAAGTGATTGCAGAAGATGCTGCAGTTGAATGGCGCTCAGGGAGGCCTGATTATTCCTATACCAATCAATTTCTTCAACAAGAGCGTCAGTGCAACCATGCCGAAGGCTCCCTCAATGCGATCGCTCATAATCTTGTGAGAACTTTTGAGATGGAAGCCACACACAAAGTAAATCCACAGCAATGGCTTTCTGTTGTTACTGACAAATTTCGCATGAGTACCAATGGCGGCAAGCAGTATACAGCACAAGATGTCATTGAAGCCGGCACTTACAACCTATTTTTAGGCGACACAGAACATTATCGTTCTACAGAAGAAAGCTTCGATTCCTCCTATAACCTATTTCATACAGCTTTTCCTGAAGGATTTCATTGGGAATTAATTGAGGTTGTATCGCCTCCTCCTAATGTTGTCTTTAAGTGGAGACATTGGGGTCAATTTAAGGGGAACTTTAAAGGCTTTGCTCCCACAGGAGAAACCATAGAAATCATTGGATTAAGTATCGCTCGTGTCACCGAAGACTTGAAGATTGAATCGGTAGAACATTTCTTTGATAACAGTGCTTTTCTCAACAAATTAACTGCTTCTGGATGTCCCTTTCACTCTTGAGGAATCTGTTGCAAGTACGGGCTAAGTGTTGTGAACATATCTGTGTTGAGCATTGTCATGCCCGTATTGGTCAGTAAAGATTCCTGTGAGATTAGCTGGTTGATTTCTGCATATCCTACAAAGTAAAACCCCACTGGACCAGGTGGGGTTAAGGAACTAGTGTTGGTTTTGATTGAGTTACATACTATCTATTAATTGTGCAAAACTTAAGTAGCTCGGTGAGATTGAATGATTTTTCAAGGTTGGGCAAATGGTTATCTCTTCTTCCACAGTCTCCACTAACTGCACCTGACCTTTTTCATCCTCCTACACCCAGCTATCAAACCAGTAGTTGCAACCCATCTATAAAAAAATTTTTTCAAGAAAGGCTCTTGTCATTAAAAAATAAGTGCATACACACTTAAATGGTGAATAACCTTTACAATCTTTCCATTTCCCTGTTTGAGAAAATAGGGCAATAGGGCATTGATGGTGTGAATGTATCCCCAAAGGTTTGTGTTAATGACCTGCTGCCAATCATTTAGTGAAAACTCTTCTACAGGACCAAAGGCAAAAATACCTGCGTTGTTGATCAATATATCAATTTTGTCAAAGTGAGCGATCGCCTTCTTGATTAATTCATCCACTTGTTTAGGATCTTTGACATCTGTCGAAATAGCTAAGACTTCTCGACCAAGTGCCCTAACTTCAGAAGCAGCTGCTTCTAGGCGATCGCTTTCACGTGCCGCTAGCACAACATTATATCCGTGATGAGCAAATTTGAGAGCAGTTGCTTTACCAATACCCTGAGAGGCACCTGTAATGATAACAGTAGGATTCATAATATATTATTCCAAATAAATAGACATTTTTGTAGTCAAAACTAAAATCCTTGCACAGACGCAGCAATGCTACGTCTCTACATACATGTGAATTACAAATTCATAGTTTGACTCAGCAACGTCCTAGTTTACTTTTGCTACCTTTGCAGACATAGGCAACACGGCCGGATCATCATCAATCGAAAGTAAGAATTCAATCAAATCACTCTGATCTTGCGGCGTGAATCCCGCTGTTCGATCAACCCAGTGTTCATGTCCACTTCCGTCTACATGGATTGCTTGTAAGTCAGGATTGGCTTTGTTGGCAGCGATCGCCCCATTTTCAGGAGCTAGTTGCACTCGACCTGCTTCAGTTTGTAGTAGCCTTATTTGTTAGGGTTGGGCATGGGGAATGGGGCACGGGGCATAGGTAGAAAACGAGAGATTTAGCATGCCTGAATATAGTTTGCTTTGTTTACACTGACTTAGTTCAATAGAGCGCCTACCCAATCATGCCTATCAATAAATGACATATTCTTAAACTTACTTAAAACTATGTGTTCGTTAGTCTATCAATAGAAATAAAAGTATCCATATCAATAGGAGCAGGCTATATCAACTGGAAAATACTACTCCTACGTAAGTAAAATCCGCTCTGCTTGCCATAAACAACTTGCAAATTAGAATTTTAAAATAGAGTTGAGTGGACAAATGAATTTTATTTAAAAACTGCAGAAGTCATCAACACAGATAGCACTCCTAAATCATTTGTGCGTGAAATAAGAGAAACCCGATTTTTGGAAGAAACCGGGTTTCTAAAACTTAACTTAATCGGCGATTGTCATACCAGCCACATAAATCACGGAGAATAATTGTTGCTAAACACAATTACAGATAACATCTCACAAGCATCACCTTCAGCAAAATTATGGATGCCTCAACGGGTACTGTTTACACCGGCTGCCCTCAATGAACCCTGGGGTCAGCAAATTCTCGCCCGTGTCCAATCACTCAATTTACCTATAGAAGAATTACCACGCAATCGTTTGACAGGTTTACGCGGTGAAGACGAGAAGCAGACTTACAATATTGCCAAGCGTACCCTCGCAGTTGTCACCGCACCACCCAGCCACTTTAAGCTCAGTCCCATTCCCCCCTCTGCTGATTGGCAATTTCATCTTGCTGAAGGTTGTCCTGCCCATTGTCAATACTGCTACTTAGCTGGTAGTCTATCAGGTCCGCCTGTAATCCGCGTCTTTGCTAACTTACCACAAATTTTAGCAAATTTAGCAGCGTACGAGTCGCCAGACAAGGTAACAACCTACGAGGTGAGCTGTTACACTGACCCCTTGGGCATTGAGCATCTTACTGGTAGCCTTGCCGAGTGCATCCGTTACTTTGGCACCCGTCCCAATGCACATCTACGCTGGGTATCAAAGTTCAATGCAGTGAATAGCTTACTTGACTTACCTCACAATCATCATACTCATTGTCGCATGAGTGTGAATGCAGCACCTATTGCCCAAAAGTTTGAAGGAGGTACAGCATCAGTAGCATCAAGACTTTTGGCATTGCGTCAGTTGGCTGATAGTGGGTATCCAATAGGACTAGTCATCGCGCCCATTATGCCTATAGAGGATTGGCAGATGCACTACAGCCAATTATTTAACTCGATCCATTCCACGCTAGATAGCAACTGTGACCTCACCTTTGAACTCATTTCCCACCGCTTTACACCAGGCTCAAAACAAGTGTTGCAAACTTGGTATCCGCGATCGCAACTTGATATGGATGAAGCACAACGCAGCATCAAGCGCAACAAGTTTGGTGGTGTTAAGTACATCTACAACACTGACATCATGAAAACAATGAAGTCCTTTTTTGAAGATGAGATTCACCACCGTTTTCCCAATGCCAAAATTTTATATTGGACTTGATGAGAGTGGGGCATAAGGCATAGGGCATAGGATAGATATGTCTCCCTTGTCCTCCTTGTCCTCCTTGTCCCCCTTGTCCCCCTTGTCTTTTGCTCATCCTCTGACTTGTAATGAAAATTGGTCTAGCAGTTATGCTACAAATGGAAAATATTTGTTACCGAAAATTTTGTATACTTTTAAGAGATTATAAAGCTCTTTAAATTTTAAATCAAGTTAAAAATCATTTATTAAGCTCTTCTTTGTCTATACACAACTATCAAAAATGATTTGATAGCTCAGCAAGGCAATGAAAGTAAAACCAACTATAAGGGATGTTAAGTCTCTTATTTTTTACCTATGCCCCACACCCCACACCCCATGCCCCATGCCCAGCCTCAACAAATAATTGTTTACTCTCACCAATATACTTTGTTAGTTGAAAATACGTAGGAGGTGGGGTTAAGTGATAGACAAGATAACAAATAACATTAAAGAACAGACATGCCTGAGCCAACAACTAGAAGAAAGTGAAGAGCGTTTCCAGGCTACTTTCAATCAAGCAGCTGTTGGGATCGCTCACGTAGGACTCAATAGACAGTGTTTGCTAGTTAACCAAAAACTCTGTGATATCGTGGGTTACAGTCGTGAGGAACTTGTTGGACTAACCTTGGAACAAATAACACATCCTGATGACCTAAACCTTGATGAGGAGTATATTCGCCAGATATTAGCAGGTGAAATTCAAACTTACGTACTAGAAAAACGTTACGTCTGCAAAAATAACACCCTTGTCTGGATGAATGAGAACGTTTCCCTAGTTCGCCCAACCTTTAGTGAGCCTTATTTTATTTATGTCTTCCAAGATATTACTCCTTGGAAGCAGACTCAAGAAGAACTACAACAGGCTTACAAGGACTTGGATAGACAAGCACAAGAGCGCACCCTCGAACTCCAGCAAGTTAATGAGGAATTGCAAACAACGCTGCAAGAGTTACAAATCACAGAAGAAGAACTGCGTCAGCAGAACGAGGAACTAGCTGAAAACCGTCACGAGATAGAGCTAGAGCGTCGCCGTTATGAGGATTTGTTCGAGTTTGCTCCTGATGGCTACTTGGTGACAGATCTATCGGGAAATATTCTAGAAGCGAACTTGACAGCAGCTACGATGCTTTCTATAGATCGTCAACGTCTGATTGGCAAACCACTAACTGTCTTTATTGCCAAGCAAGAACGCCAGAGTTTCCGTATTCGATTGACATACCTACAACACATGGAATACTGGGAAACCTACCTAGAAGCACGCTCAGGTAGAACTTTTCCGATTATGGTTGGGGTAACTGATATAAATAATGATAAAGGAGAGAGGGTAGGTATACGCTGGCTCCTGCGTGATATTAGCACTCTCAAGCACATAGAACAGCGGCTGCAGGCTGCCTATAATCAATTAGAAATACGAGTAGAAGAACGAACGGCTGAGCTGTTTCACACTAATCAGCTTTTGCAACAGGAAATTGCAGAGCGCAAACAAGCACAGCAGAAAATTCAAGAACAAGCTGCTTTGCTAAATGTTGCATCGGACGCAATCTTAGTTCGTAATTTAGAAGATGAAATTTTATTTTGGAACCAAGCCGCGGAAAGTCTCTATGGTTGGCAAAATGGGGAGGTGTTGGGGAAAAAGGCAACAGAACTTTTTTGTCCTGACATGACACCTGAAGAAAACGACTTGCTAAAAATTGTGTTAGAGCAGGGGAAATGGGAGGGTGAACTGCAACACACTACAAAAGAGGGTAAAAAAATCATTGTCCTCAGTCGATGGACGCTGGTACGAAACAATACAGGACAACCACAATCTATTCTAACTGTTAACACTGACATCACCGAGAAAAAACAACTAGAAGCCCAGTTTTATCAGATACAACGCTTGGAGAGCCTTGGCACCTTAGCCAGTGGTATTGCCCATGACTTGAATAATATACTCTCTCCTATTTTAGCAGTTGCTCAATTGCTACCCTTCAAACTTCCTAATGTGGATGATAAAACTAAACAACTACTCAAAATCCTGGAAGACAGCTCTCAACGGTGTACACAATTGGTCAAGCAAATTACAGCGATGGCATCGCCAGCAGAGGGAAAACGGGCTCCTCGACAACTAGACAATCTTATCAAGGAAGTTGAGAGGATCACTAGCAGTACATTTCCTAAATCAATTGAAATCTGTACCCAATTGGAGCCAAATCTTTGGACTGTATTAGTGGACGAGACTCAAATACATCAAGTTTTGATGAATCTGTGTGTGAATGCGCGTGATGCTATGCCACAGGGAGGCTCTCTTAGTATTTGTGTTGAAAACTTCTTGATAGATCAAAACTATGCCAAGATGAATTTAGAGGCACATGAAGGTCCCTATGTTGTTATTACCGTAGCAGATACAGGATGCGGGATGCCACAAGAGGTATTGTCACGAATTTTTGAACCATTTTTTACGACCAAAGAACAGGGAAAAGGCACAGGATTAGGTCTTTCTACAACTCTTGCTATCATCAAAAATCACGGTGGTTTTGTGAACGCTAATAGCGAAGTCGGTGAAGGAAGTGAATTTAAGGTGTATTTGCCAGCCATTGAAGATCAAGTGGCACAACAGGAAGCTGATAGCTGCCAGATGTTTAGAGGCAACAACGAATTAATCCTCGTTGTAGATGATGAGGAATTCATTCGTCAGATGAGCAAAATTTCACTTGAAGAACAAAACTACAGAATTCTGACTGCTCGTGATGCAGTGGACGCGTTCTCACTTTACACCTTACACAAAAATGAAATTAGCTTAGTGTTGGTTGATATTCAAATGCCATCGATAGATGGTTTAAACGTGATTCGCGTCTTACAACAAATCAACTCCTCTGTCAAAATTATTGTTATGAGTGGGCTTGCATCTAACCATAAGCTTTTAGAGACTAGTGGTCTTGAGGTGCAAGCATTTTTATTAAAACCCTACACCACCAAGGAATTATTAACCACCATCAAAGGTATCTTGTCAGTGACCTAATATGAGCCCATGTTTTAAGTTTGCAGCATCTATCAAAAATTTTGGATCACTGCGGTTCCGAACCACGCACCTTTGTGCGCAGCCATTCTGGCAGTCACCAAGCCAATTCCACTGGAAGCACCAGTAATAACAATAACTTGATTTTTCAGGGGTTTGAGTGAAATAGCCATGACTTCTACTAGAGATAGTTCCTACTCTTAATGCTTTAATTGAGAATGCATCAGCATCCCAATATTTGTGAGAGACGTTTGGATAATTTTCTATTTAACAAATGCTTTTATCTCAAAACTTCATCCCCAATAATTACTTTCAACTGTACTTAAAGAGGAATCAATATTACAAATAAACGTAATTATCAATACAAAAACTATATTTAGTGTGTAGTGCAAGCATATTTAAATTTTTAATTCAAATAAATTTGAATACTAGTCAAATTTACATTAAATATACTTTAAGTTAGATCATAATTTAAAATATTGCTCACCCAGAGAAAGAGAAATTTAAAATTTCAATTTATTACAATTTATTAAGATAATCTTAAATTAGATATAGGGATGTATGAGTTATTTGAACGCAGTAAAACCTAACAAAATCTCGTTTCTCACGTTGGATTTCTTCGTTCTTCGCTCTAAACTACAAAGAGTTTATAGCAGTTCACAAACCTCTTAACCCCCTTATCCTCTTTGTTCCCCTTTTCTCCTGTCTAGTTGAGCCGAAATTAAGCAATTATTTCTGGAATGCCAGGACGTAATTGTGCTTGTGTTTTTCTGCAAACACAGCACCCGGTTAGTGACTTTTAACTGATGCCGGCAATACTCTGAAATCTCTATTTTCTCAAACCTCATCCTAACTATCACCACTCGTTTTGTTGAATTGTTTAACTTTTGAAAGGAAATTATTTATGCAGAAGCAGAGTCGAGACGAACAACTAAGCGCTCTCCAAAGATATTTCTCCCTAATACCAGTTATTGCTGTTATTTCAATATCAATTGCTTTTACTGCTTGGACTTTGTTTAACTACTTTTTCCCCGATCTTCTCTTCCATCCCATGCCATAACACTCCTATCTTACTTGCCATCATGGGATTGCTGCCTTATACACGCACAACCTTCGGCTTGATGCCAATGTTTGGTGGTAATGTGCTATTAAACGCCTTAACAGCGATCGCTGCTGCATATTATGGCTTTGTTCTTCCCAATAAAGTAGAAAAAGCTAGTCTATCGCATGATGTTTAACATCAAATAAGCTTTTGCACTTCCAGTATTGCAAAGCTTTGTGGAGACGTAGCATTGCTACGTCTCTACATCACAATTCTGCTAAGATTGCCATCCCGCAGGGAGGTAAGTCAATCCGCACAGTTGCTCGACCATCGTCATGATGTTGCACAGTCACAGTTTGCTTACGTGATGGATGACGTAAATTTGTATCTGTCCAATCACTCTTGTATAAAAAAGTCATGGTTGAGCCACTTCCATGGAGATTAGCATCAACAGTTACCTCTGCACCTCGGTCTTCTAAAGCATGGGTATTCAAAGCCATAAGAACTTCTGTGTTAAATAAAACCTGGGACCAAGCAACCAACTCTCCTTGTGGAGGAATCGAGAAGGGCTGGTCACAAAATGATGTTTTGCGTAGGTAATGATGTCCTTGGCGTAATGCTTTACCAATTAAATCTCGCCGATTGCGTATCCGAGCGATCGCCGCAATCCGCACATAGGTAGGATGGTCGATATCAAAGAAATGACAACCTGCCGTTTGAAATGCCCCAAAATCACTGCCAAACATGGCTTCTCGAATGTATCGATCTTCAGCAACCTTGCCATTTTCTATACTAGAGTTATCCTCACCTTCACTACCATCAAAAGCCTGTTCTGTTCCATAATACATAGAAGGAATTCCTGGTATAGTTAATTGCACACCCACAACATGGGCAACCTGTTCATAAAGATGAGGAACTTCACTATGTGCAGCAAACCTTTGCTTTCCATTATGGGATACTATACCAGGGTGATCTAAAATAGAAACATGATATTCCCCAAGTTGACGAAATTGCCCAGCAAAATTGGCTTCGTCATAGTTACCAAAAAACTCATTTGGGTGTGCTAGTCCCTTAACAACTCCACTCAGTTGATTAGCAACATTTGCATTATCGAGTACAGCATCAAGGTGACGACCGAAAATGTCAATGTAGGCATCTGCGATGTTACCAGAACTTACCTTCCCAATGATGAGAAAATTATCTTTATTTATGGATTTAGCATATTCACGAATCGCGTTGTTGAATTGGTAAGAATCTTCTGGAGAAATGTCTTTATCTACATCGACGCAAAAGCCATCGCAGTCACAAAGAGCAATCCAATACTGATATATTCTGATGAGGTCTGCAAGTGCGTGATGATTATAAACCACATCTAAAATGACATAAATATCACGATCATGAGCAGCATCAATTAAATCTCTTAAATCTTGGCGATTTCCAAAATGGGGATCAATTTCTAAAAAATCTTGACTACCATAATTGAAAACAGAACCAAGCCACAGTGCTGTGACTCCCAATCTATGTAGATAGTCTAATTTACTCTTAATCCCTCTAAGAGTACCACCTGCAAACTTTCCACCTGCCACCATCCAACTAGCTTTGTCTTTAACTTTATACTTTAATGGATTAGTGTGGTCAAAAAGCTCTCTTTGATTTTCATTATCATCACTAAACCTATCTGGTAGAAGCTGGTACAAAAACTGATCTCGCCAACTCACAGGACTGAGCTGAACTCTCCCTCGTGGTTTCAGATCTACGTGAGAGAGTTGTTGAGGTGTCAATTCTTCAATTTTAGCCATGAGGACCTACGCGTTGAAATAAAAACTAGAGGACGTCTTTCTAATGTTGGCAAAAACTACTATCAGTTTTTATAAATTTTGAGATAAATATCAATATGTCATAAGGAGTAATTCTGTAGTCAAATATGGCTTTAATGATACAATGCTGTTAAAAAATAAGTTTTCTATTTGCATATTGAAAGCAGTACTCTCAACAAATTTAATTTGTTGAAAACATATTCCTAGACAAAACATTTCACACTTTCATACGCAACCTTCATGTGAGTAATATTGAAGAAAAAGACTAGCTGATAAAAATATGTTTATAAAATACTTATTAATTCTGAGAAAATTCTGAGGAAAAATGTTTAATACTTTACATGGTTGTGGAAGCTGTTAAGTACTGCACTGCTAGCGAAGATGATGGACAATGCGAAGGGCTGCTACTCTCAAGTTATCACAGGTGCGATCGCGCCTCGTCCCATACCCCTCACTTTTTTGTTGTACTTTACAAAAATGTCCGCAATTTGCGGACATTTTTTCGTCTTTACTTCTAGCAGAGCCTCAAGAAGACAAGTATTGTTCAATAGACGGCTGTTGACGGCGCAGAACATTCATAGCTTGCTGCTGGATTTGGCGAACTCGCTCGCGACTGACATTGAGTTTCTCCCCAATTTGAGCTAAACTACGTTGTTCATTATCTAACAGTCCAAAGCGTAAAATTAAGACTTCACGCTGCATGGGTTTGAGTGATGCTAACAAATTATTCAAGTCTTGCCGCAGAAGCTCTTGAGTGATCTGTTCATTGGGTGAAATACCCTCATCGCTCAAGAGTTCGCTAAGTTCTGTGTCTTGGTTATCTCCCACCTTTAAATCTAGAGAAACTGTTCCACAAGCAGCACTCAGATATTCTCGAATTTGACTTGGTGGTTGGTTCAAGATCTGAGCAATTTCCGTGACAGTGGGACGACGTCCGAGTTTTTGAAATAATTCTCGCTGTGTCTTTTTGATTTGATTCAGTTTTTCAGTGATGTGAATCGGTAGCCTTACCGTGCGGGACTTTTCTGCGATCGCTCTTGTGATTGCCTGAGTAATCCACCAGTATACATAAGTTGATAGTTTAAAGCCTCGGTTAGGGTCAAATTTTTCCACACCTCGTTGTAAACCTATAGCCCCTTCCTGGATTAAATCCAACAATTCCAGATTGCGGCGCTGATATTTTTTAGCGATCGAGACCACCAGTCGCAGGTTCGCTGTCACCATCTTTTGTTTGGCTCGTTGACCCTGGTGAAGTATTTTAGTGACTTCAGTTGCACTCATATGCACAAAATCAGCTAATTCTGTTAACGTCGGTTCCCGATCCAATTGTTGACTTAGCTGAGCCTTTTGTTGCTCAATGGCAATCATTTGCTGTACTTGCCGGCCATAAGTGATTTCTTGGTCTGATGTTAACAGCGGAAACTGACCAATTTCTTGCAAATAGACGCGAACCATGTCTGAACTCAGGCTGGACATACAACTTTTAAGCTTTTGGATAAACACACGAATTCTAAAGTATATATCAAGTAGCTCAATTTAATTGACTGAAAATCACAGGTAGGTCATTAAAAAAGAACTTTCGCCGCCACACCACCACACACTACACGAAAACCAATGCGGTTGAGAATGTAGCCGCGCTCTGCCCAAAAGTTGCTGAGGCGGGATGCGGAACGGCAAAGTCTAGGATAGTCAATGCAGGAACCACCCCGCAGTAGGGCTTTTCCTTGTTTTTGAGAAAGAGCACTATTATTTTTAAACCAAGGACTGCCATCTGTGGGCGCACCTTCATAGTTATCATGCCAATCATCGAGACACCATTCCAGCACGTTTCCGTGCATATCGTATAATCCAAAGGCGTTAGCTACTCCAAAGCTACCTACTTCCGTTGTTTTTTTTCGATATGTTCCTTTTGCATCAGCACTAACACTATAATTATCGTTATAGTTGGCTAATTCTGATGTCATTGTCTCGCCAAAATGGAATGGAGTTGTAGTTCCAGCGCGACAAGCATACTCCCACTCTGCTTCACTAGGAAGACGGTACTGTCTATTGGTATGGGCAGCAAGGCGATCGCAAAACTCAACTGCATCATACCATGACACTCGCTCTACGGGACGATTTGCACCTTTAAATTTAGATGGGTCAGCGTCGAGTTTTCGGCTAACTTGCGGCAGAGAGGCTACTGCTTTCCACTGTGCCTGTGTTACTGGATATTTACCTATATAAAAAGGGCTAATTGTGACTTGGTGTTGAGGGCGTTCATCTTCACGGCTATCTTTCTCATTTGCAGGAGCACCCATTAAAAAACTACCACCAGGAATTTGTACCATTTCTAGCTGGACTCCATTCCCTAAGTCTTCAGGAAAATACAGAGATTCTTGACGACGCCGCTTGATGACCAATTCTGTTCGTCTAAGCAAACTTAATTGTTCTGGTTCGATGGTGGCTACTTCAAATTCAAAGGATTGCAAATTAATAGGTGGCTCATCTTCAAACTTAATGGTTGCAACTTCAGATGGAAACACCTGGAAGGGGAGAAAATCTGCTTCTTCTCCATTTACCCCTTGAGATTGGATTATCTCAGCTTTTTGATTTATTGCTTCTAGTTGTTCAGCAAAATGAGTATAGTCCCCACCTAGTCGCCGTAAAACTTGAGCCTTTAGCTGTGCAAAAGGACGAATTTCTGTTTCTAGAGCATCGTTGTCCTTATATATAAGTAACCGCGCTTCAAATTCCTGTAATGATAACCCGACTCGTTGAGCAATAAATTCAGAGACTCTCTCAATGACTAAATTGGTTTTACTAATTGGTACAGAATCTAGCAGTAGCTCTCTTACCCCTTCAATAAACTCGTACTCAATATAATCAGGATTGGTAGCTTGATCCATAAGCGGTATAGGTTTGAGTAACCCACTCATAAATACCTCAGCCACATGAATCTGTCCTGATTGTGGAAGGAGAGTTTGCTGAATAAGCTGCACTACTGGTAAACTGATAGGTGCACCTGCCATTAATCCAGCTAAGCGACGAGCCATAGGCGAAGCAGTGGCGCGAAATCTACTCACTAACTCTGGTGCAGTTAGGTATATTTGATTTTGTTCTGTAGCTTGTTGAGTTTGTGTGGATTCAACCTCATTCACAGAGGACAATTTAAAACCTGGTGTTCCGACATTTCCTTGACCGACTATGACCCGTGACCATGTAAGTAAAGGTTCTGGTTCTAGGGTGATAACAGGAATAGAGATAGAATTTTGGATTTTTTTCCCATCTTCTTGGATAGCGTTCTCAATTTCATCAAATGAACGTTCGTCTGAATATTCATCACGAAACTTTTCAATTAGCTTAGAATTGGGGACTCCAGGTTTTGAGGAATGAAGTTGGACAGGAATTTCTGACGCTAAGGCGGTTCTTTCCCAAAGTCTTTCAGGAAGTAATTGAAGAATAGTAATTAAACCATTACGCCCCCACAAATCTAACACTGGATGAATCAATCTCTTGCGCCAAGCAGGAGAAACACAATCACTCACCAATAAAATTAAACGCTGTCCCTTGGGGTCAATCAGTATTTCAGGACCATAGGGAGTTGAACTATAAGCACCTATACTATTTTGAGGGAATAACTGTACTTTTGTTTCAGTGAGCTTTAATTCCCAAGTTCGCACATCTCGAAATGCACCGTGATGTTTTAAGAGCCGTTGGAGTTCAGTAATTGTTTGTTTCCAAATAGCAGTCGAACTGCTTTGTTCAAACACTAACGCTAATTCTAACCATCTTTCTGGAGCTCCAGTAAGAACTGGTATCCAAATTTTTTCTTCTGCAATGCGGCAAACAGTCGCTTCTTCATCCAAGATATTTTCTGCAGGAGACGGAACTTTCCGCATTAAAGGACGAAGTGCCCGTGCTAGAGCTAGAGTATTTCTCAATGCTACTGCTGTAGGTACTTTGAGAGGAATTGCTTCCCGATTTTCTGTTGTCTTTGTAGGTTTTGGTACAGAAGAAGGAAGATATACTCCAGCAGTTAGTTGTGATACTTCAGGTAGAGGTGTTACCTCGGAGATAGTTTGAATTTGGGTTGGTTCAGTTCTGAGCGGCTCTGGTTGTGGTACAGTTAATCGTGGCGATCGCTGCTGTGGTGGCTCAAACTTTTCTATCTGAACCGCCAACCAAATAATTTCAGCTAACTCCCGACCATTGAAGTCAAAGCCTGCTTGTTGTAGAATAGCGATCGCCTGCTTAATCATATCCCCTCTGTGCTGCTCAGGTATTGCAGCAATCGTTCAATTATCTTTTCTTTTTTCTGGTCTTTTTCCTCATCTTGAGAGTCAACTATCGGAGAATCGGAGGTATTGGCTGTGTTAGTTAACATATAAATTGCATTAAGTAATTGATCTGTTGCCAAGTCCCCCTTTTTCCGTCGATTGACAAACTTTTCAATAATCGGTTTCGCTTGCTCAATAATACTATCCCCCAAATGCGCTTTCACAATCGCCTCTAATTCTTGGGAAGTTGGTTCTCGTAGATCTAATCTTAAACAACGTCGTAAGAAAGCGGGTGGAAATTCTCGTTCACCATTACTGGTAAGAATGACGAAGGGAAATGCTGTACACTGCACATTTCCTCTTGTAATGGTTGTTGTTTGGTTATCATAGGTTTGGATAACAATTTCAGGAAATCTATCTGCTATCCTTGCCAATTCAGGAATCTCAAATTCTCCTTCTTCAAAGATATTCAATAAATCATTAGGTAAATCAATATCACTTTTATCAATTTCATCAATTAATAATACCTTAGGATTCAATGAGGGCAGTAACGCTGTTCCTAACGGTCCCAATTGAATGTACTTGCCAATTTCGCTTAAATTGTCCTTACCACTTCCTTGGGCATCTTGTAACCTGCCGATGGCATCATAACGATATAGTCCTTGCTGTAAAGTAGAGCGAGTAGTAATGTTCCAACGCAGTACTTCTTTGAGTTGTAACTCTTTAGCCACCGCATAAGCTAAAGAACTTTTTCCTGTCCCTGGTTTTCCTGTGACTAGTAAGGGACGACGTAAATATAATGCTGCATTGACGAGATCTATTTCTTCTCCCCTTGCTTGATAAGTGACACCCCGTTCTTCTTTGTCAAATCTACGCCAGTTGGGGGGTGCAGGAAGACGTTCG
>JAJPJF010000272.1 GCA_021324415.1 Nostocales cyanobacterium Centralia_MAG_434 | reverse complement strand
TGGCTTTTATATTCCTTCATTCGCAGTCAACCTCTATTCAGCACTTTCAGGTATATAATCTGTCTGAAGAAATATCACCTAATGGTGCTCAAAGTCAACACCCTAGGACAGGGGGGACAAGGAGGACAAGGGAAGGGCGCAGAGGAGGAAAGACACACTCTCTATATCCTATGTCCTATGCCCTATGCCCTCTTTTCTGGATAAGAAACACCTAACGCTGCTGGTGGTGTAGATCTACCAGCTAAACCAATTAAGGCGAGAATTGCGACGATGTAGGGAAGCATTGTCAAAAATTGGTAGGGAATATTCACCCCTAAAGCTTGAATTCGCAATTGCAAGGCTTCAGTCGATCCAAAGAGGAAACAAGCTAAGGCACTGGCTATAGGATGCCATTTGCCAAAAATCAATGCGGCGATCGCGATGAAGCCTTTTCCTGCACTCATGCCTTCAGCAAAGTATTTTACCTGCACTAAGCTTAAATACGCACCACCCAATCCGGCTAGACAACCACTCACGATGACAGCAAGATAACGGACCTTTTGTACTGATATTCCAGAAGTATCAACGGCCTTAGGTGATTCTCCTACAGCACGTAGAGTTAGACCAAGGCTAGTATAAAATAGAACGTATGTACTCAAAGCAATTAGAGTCAATAGCAGGTAGACTAGAACATCTTGTTGAAACAGGAGAGGACCAATCAAGGGCAAATTGGCAAGACCAGGAATGATGATTGGCTTGATACCCAAAAGACGCTGAGTATTACCACTGCTAAATACCAACCTTGCTAGAAACGAGGTTAACCCAGCGGCTACAAGATTCAGTGCTAACCCAGAGACCAATTGATCAACTCGCAAACTAACTGACAAGAATGCATGGAGTAACCCTACAAGTCCTCCACTGATGAAAGCGGCAAGAACACCAAACCAAACATTATGAGTGTAAAAAGTAGCAACAGCACTAGTAAAAGCACCAGTTAACAACATTCCTTCTAAAGCGATGTTTAGTACCCCTGAACGTTCTGAGTAAAGTCCTCCTAGTGCAGCGAAAGCCAAAGGTACCGCTAGACGAAGGCTAGAAACCAGATAATCAGAAAAGAAATTAGTCACCTTTGTTTGCCCTTTGTACAGATCTCATTCATGTCTTCTATCGACGAGCAATTATGTTTTCAAATGCGAGTGCCTACCCACTGTCAAACTAATTGCAATAAACAGCATAGTCAAACCTTGAATTGCATAAATCACTGTTATTGGTACTCCTGCACTGCGCTGCATCACATTTGCGCCACTTCTCAAAGCAGCAAAGAACAGGGAAGTTAGGACGACACCCAAAACACTGCCCCGGCTGAGAAAGGCGATCGCAATAGCATCAAATCCATAACCAGAGGACACCACCTCAAACAAGCGATATTTCAACCCCATAACCTCTGTTGCACCAGCTAACCCAGCCAAACCCCCAGCCAAACTCATCACTAGCATGATTGTTCGTTCTACAGAAATACCACTGTAACGAGACGCAATCGGATTAAACCCAACCGCAGAAATTTGATAGCCAAGAGGCGATCGCACAAGTAATACCCACAAAAGCCCGGCGACGACTAACGCTACAAGGATTCCTGCATGGGCTAGACTCCCCGGTAAAATAATTGGTAACTGAGCAGTTTTGGCGATGAGTGGCGAATATGGACTAGGTGCACCTGGTTCCTGCAAAGGATGTTGAACCAAATAACTCACTAAATTGATGGCAATGTAGTTCAGCAACAGAGTGGTGATAACCTCATTTACACCCCGTATAGCTTTGAGATAACCAGGAATTAGACCCCAAAGCGCGCCGAAACTAAACCCTGCAAAAAGTGCCAAGGGGATATGAATCAAAGCAGGTATCCCTTGGACATACAACCCTACCACCGCACTTCCCAACGCACCAAGGTAAATTTGTCCTTCCCCACCAATATTAAACTGACCAGCACGTAAAGCAACCAACACCCCTAAACTGGTTAGCAAGAGTGGTGTCATCTTCGTCAGTGTATTGCCAAAGCCAAAATAGGTAGAGAGAGATTCTTGAAACAAAGCCGTGTAGGCTGTGATTGGACTCGCCCCAGCCAGTAAAATCAAACCTGCACCAACTAGCAACGCAGATCCTATAGCAATGAGTGGTGGTAGTATTGGCAAGACAACAGGGTGAACCCGAATCATATTCATCGTTTTCCCCCACCCATTAACAACCCAATCTCTTCAACTGTCGTTCTTTGAGCATCTAAAACCGCCACAAACTCACCTTCATACATCACCGCAATGCGATCGCTCATTGCCATGATCTCTTCCAACTCAGTAGAAATATACACAATCGCTGCGCCGCGATCGCGTTCTGCTAATAAGCGTTGCTGAACTGCTTTTGTTGCACCCACATCCAACCCTCGCGTTGGTTGCATAGCGACAATTAACATTGGTGTCTCAGTAAGTTCCCGCGCCAACACAACTTTTTGTTGATTTCCTCCCGACAGTTGACTCACTTTTACATCTGCTCCCATTGCTCTAATATCAAACAGTTGTATAACAGACTGAGCATGGTTCCTGATGGCTTCTCTCTGTAACAAAAAGCGGTGACAAAAAGGAAATTTCTTAAAAGCTTTTAGAATGAGATTTTGAGCAATACTAAATTGCAACACCAAACCAATTGTTTGTCTATCTTCTGGAATGTAACCAAGACTTTTTCGATTGAGTTGTATTTTCCCTTGGTTGATAGTTTGCAACCCAGCAATCGCATCTGCTAACTCTCGTTGTCCATTACCATCTACACCAGCAATCCCCAAAACCTCTCCTGAGTGGAGTTCAAAAGATACATCGCGAACAGCAACAATACCCTGCTGATTGGCAACGTGCAAATTCTGCACCGACAACACGACCTTTCCCAAAGATACTGGAGATTTGTGTAACTCTAAAGCAATCTCTCGTTCTACCATCAATGTTGCTAACTGCTGAGGTGTTGTTTCCTTTGTAGAGACATTTGCTACAACTTTTCCTCGACGCAACACTGTCACCGTATCACACAGTTTTATAACCTCCTGCAACTTATGGCTGATGAACATAATCGTATGTCCACAAGCTGCAAGCTGACGGAGAATATTTATTAACAATTCTACTTCTCTTGGTGTCAGTACTGCGGTTGGTTCATCCAGAATAAGTAGCTTTGCTTGCCGATAGAGAAGCTTGAGAATTTCTACCCGTTGTTGCACTCCTACTGGCAAATCCCCTACTCTAGCTGTGGGTTCAATTTCTAATCCATAAGTCTGAGATAAAGCAGCAATTTCTAGATGTTTTTGCCTCAAATTGATCTGCAAACCATTCAGTGTTCCTAAGATAATATTTTCCGTAACAGTCAATTGAGGAACTAGGACAAAGTGCTGATGGAGCATGCCAATGCCTAGTTTAATAGCCTCACTTGGTGACCTCATTTTAACTAACTTTTCTTGCAGATAAATCTTTCCAGGGTCTGGCTGATAAAGACCACTGATGATGTTCATTAAAGTTGTCTTACCTGCTCCATTTTCGCCCAAAATTGCGTGAATTTCTCCTGATTCCACACTGAGGTTGATATTGTCATTAGCAATAAATGAGCCAAAACATTTGGTAATTCCTTCTAGGCGTAAATATGGCATTTTTTATAAAATCTTTTAATTTATAAAAACTTTTAAGTCGTTCCTTTTTTAACACATCGAGTCTCTTGTCCACCTTCTTTACAGTCTTCAAAAGTAATTTTTTTAGTAACAATTTCCTGCTTTGTGTTCAAAGCTTTTTGTTTAATTTTTTCACTTACCATTGTCCCAAACTTTCCTAAATTTAGGATATCTGGTTTTTCTAAACCAATTGTGTAAATTTGCCCTTTGAGTTGATTTTTCTTCGCAAGTTCTGCTAAATAAGCGATAGCTAAATCTAACCGTTTGACGGCACTGGTGAGAACTGCTTTGGGTGCGACTTCTAACTGGTCTTTTGTATTTCCAAAAGCATAAACCCCTTTATCACTTGCTGTTTGTAATACAGCAGGAGAAGCATTGTCCAACCATTGATAGATAACGTCTGCACCAGTAGAAGTTAAGGCAAGTGTAGCTTCTTTGGCTTTAGTGATATCATTCCAATCACCTGTAAATGTGGAACTAATTTTGATATCGGGTTTAACAGATTTTGCTCCTAATTCTAAGCCGCGCAACTCTTGCTGAGTAGCTTCAAATTTTTGCCCTGCTATGTAGGCTAAGTGATTCGACTTTGTCATCAATGCGCCGATAATACCACATAGATAGCTGGCTTGCAGGTGATCTATTCGTAAAGCAGCAATATTAGGACCACTCACAGCACCATTGACACCAACAAAAAACGTATTGGGGAACTGGGGTGCAACTTGTTGAATCGCCGCATCAAATTGTCCCCCATGGGCAATGACGAGATTATATCCCCGACGTGCAAAATCTGAGAGGGCTTCGGTTTGATCTGCCTGTGCAATTTGTTCTACGTAGCTTGTTTGTGCACCAAGCTTTTGTTTGATAAGTTCTACCCCTTCGTAACCAGATTGATTCCAGGCTTTATCGGTAATGAGTCCAGGAAGCGCGATCGCAACTTTAAAACCTTCACTACCCCCTATTGCTGATTGTTTTGTCGTTTGGCTCTGATTGCAAGCTATAAGTAGTGCACCAGTGCTGAAGCTAGCTGAACCATATAAGAGAAATTTACGCCTGCTCAAATTTGCAGCCATAGACTTGCCTTTTTACGAATAATCTTGACGCTATTGATTACAGTATGAGCTTAAACGGCATTTTGGACTAGCATTCCGTTGCCAAAAATACCAAAAATAGCGATCGCCTTTCCCTATTTCTTCTCGATTGCTCTCTAAAGTAAACAACATCAAGCGAAGAGATTGCATCAAATCCTTACAGATTGCTAGGCAGTACATTGGTGAAACAACCAAGACTTCTAGGTAATCTACATCTCGGCATATATAAGTCTACAGCTAATTTATTAGACCATCCTTAACCTTCATTCATAGAGTTAAATTATGAATTCTCTAAAAGTTCAAAGCGCTGAAAAAACCTATTCACCCGATTTGACCACTATTCGACAACCAAGAAAGCAAGAGTTAGTTGCTCGTTGGTTCTTGGTTGATGGCAAGTTGACTTGTAAATGGTTCTCTAGTGATAGCAATTTACAACCAAATTTGTAGGCCTAGTTTTTTTAAATACCTCAAGCCTGAGATAATTTGTTGACGCGTACCCCAAACTTCTAAATCAAACCAACCATCATTTATAGTCTTGTTATCTAACGAAGCTGCAGTGATGTTAACAGTTAATCCATAACAGGAAACGAGTCCTGCAATAATAGGATAAGAACGGTAGTTTTTCGGAATGCAAACTTGAAATCTAGCACGATTTGTTTGTCCCGTTACTACAGTTATATCAACTTCTAAATCAGCTTTTGTTGTATCGTCTTGCAACTGAGGGCTTGAATTTTCTGATGTTGTGCGATTGCCAATTCCACACAACAAACGGAGTTTTTGCCTTCTGTTGACTGCTAAACTGTCAACATTCAACTGCACTATCTCGACATTCAGTTGCTGAAGATAGAAAAGACCTGCTTCTACCTGTTCAGAAGCCCCTTGAAGTTCAAGATGAAACCAACCATCATTTTTTGTATGAGCTTCTAAACAAGCTGCTGCAATGTTGACTGTTAGGTTATATCGAGAAATGAGCCGCGAGACTACAGGTTGACGATTGTAAGACTGAGGAACCCGAATGTGGAGGTTACCCAATGTTGGTTGAGCAATTGTAGATGAATCCATCATCCTCATTCCTCATATTTAAGTACTGTAATTTGATAGCCTTTTAGTAGTTTATCATGAAAAAGTCTTAAGGGAGTGGGGATGAGGGGTATGGAAATACTTGCGCCCGTACAGCACAGGAGTGAGGCAGGGGAAGGACAAAGGACAATTGTCAAATCCAAATATCAGAGGTGCAATCACCACCTGGATAACGCACCTCATGAGCGCGGGATGGTCCTGAGGGTTCTTTGCCAAAGTCTATGTAGAAATTTTCATTAATTTTTATGCCCCCATTTTCGGGATCGCAGTCGATTTGTAATAAGTATGAGCCAGTCTTCGATAAGTCAGGATAAAACTGATTATCCCAGGTGCTGAATAGGGAGTTAGTTACGTAAAGCCTTTTGCCATCCAGACTCAGCTGCAACATCTGTGGTCCACCAGCTAGCTTATGACCATTCACTGTCTCGCCTTTACCCAGTAAGCCACCAACCCAAACCTGACCTGTGAGTTTAGGATGTGCAGGGTCGCTGATATCATATTGGCGGATATCTCCATGCAACCAGTTGGAAAAGTAGATATAGCGATCGTCCATAGAAACCAAGATATCTGTAATTAGTGATGGCACAGGGATAGGCCAACCTTCTACCTCTACAGATGGAACATCAATCACTTTCTCGACTTGCCAATGACCGTTAGATTTGTGCCAATGCCAGATGTTGCTGCTGAGTGCTGCACCAACAAACCCGTGGGTACTATCTGGATTATGGTGAAAGCGAACTTCTAAGGGTATTAATCCTTCTTCACCCAAGTCAACACTTTGGATGATTTCGTGTTTCGACCAATCCCAGAAATGTAGTTGCTGTCCATAATTTCCAGCTTTGACATCATTCAGGTCAAATCCACGATAGTAGGTTTTGGGTGCTCCCCATTCACTACTTACCATCACATTATGACGTGGCTGATACCAGAAGTCATAGTTGAAGCGCATAGCATCAGCTTTTTGTTCCCAACGTCCGATAATGTCAAAATTCTTATCCAACAATAAAAAGCCACCAGGACCATTCCCTTCGCTATCTCCTAGCATTGAAATCATGATATGACTATCAGCCAAGCAATGAACTGTGTGTGGTGCACTTAAGTTGGTTTTTGCCTTAATTTCCTCTGGTTCAATGACTTTATAAAGTTTAGGGGCACGTGGCTCTTGTGTGTCAACAATATAAATACGGCTAGAGCGTTGACCAGGAATAACTAAAAATCTCCGAGATTTACTAGCATCACCATGACAAGAACTACAAGCATTCCAGCCAAAATGGTGGAGTTCATCACCAATGTATGGCATCTCAAGGCGATGAATCACTTGCGAGTATGTTGGAGAATTGGGATCAACATCCACAGTTGCAAGGTAATCGGGCTGTTCTATACCTGTCCCTGTATAGAGTGCAATTGTGTACAGCAGTTGTTCTCGATCTGCTCTGATGGCATCTTCAGGAGAAGCGTAGCCAGGACCACAACAAGCATGAGCCATATGTTTACCTCTTGAAGAGAATTTAGATATTATTTTTGATACAGAAATTAATAAGCACGTAATTTAGGATTTTGAATTTTTTGCTGCTGTAATTTATACATATGATTAAATAAACTCCAGCAATATTCCTCGGGTAGTCCACATGTTACTGCACCTCGCAGAACAATATTAAAGTACCAATCGTTTGGTGCGATCTCTTCTGATAGCTTGTCAACAACTACATAGGTGCGAACACGCTCGTAAACTTTTCCTTGGCAGTGAATATCTACATATTCATGGCGATATCCACCCTGTGGAACATCTTCCCGCTTATCAAGATGGTCACTCAATCGCCAAGGTAACTGATACAGTACACCACTCACACTGGCTTTAGCGTCTTTCACTACATCCAAAACGCCACAATCACGTAATGTAGAATAGCGATAAAATCCCAATCGATAGCTTTTTAGTGTCCCAGTACCAATTATATATTGATGGGTATTTTCTCCGAGCGATCGCTTGAGATCCACTGGACACATACAAGAACCGTAAGCAAAATAATAAAACATCGGCTCTTTTTGTTGCACCTGTTGCAGTTTTGAATCTGGATGGGTGGGATGATGAGGTTGTACCCAGATATGGTGCGCACGTCCAGCTTGTTTGTTCATCTACACAAAAAAGTATCGACTACGTATAACATCTTACTACAGTTTTTAGATGTTTACAACCACAAGTCGATAGATTAACTGTAGTTTTTTGCTATATAACATTTTCCTGCTCTCCACTCAGCAGCATCAAGCAATAAGTGCTTGTCTTTCAATATATTGCTCGCTAGATACATCAAATCTGATAGTGCCAGCAGCCCAGTTTTTCAAATCAGGTGCTAACCAGATGAGCTTACGTAAAATATCATCATTCACCCATAATACCAAAGGAAACGAAAACTGCTTTCTCAACTCATCTCTCATTAGATTTGTAGAAAGGATAAGTTGATTAATTGCCACTACAGATTCCAAGCCTTTGACTATTAAAGCTTCAGGTTGATGAGAGCCCAGTAGATTTGTGATAGTTGTATAAAGTGTTTCAGATGATGGAGGAAGCTGAATTTCTTGAATTTCTACTGGAGACAATTCCTTTAACAACCTCAGTGCTTGCTGCTGCCTTGCTATTGACTGACAACATGCTAAAAGCAGTGAAAATTCGCCTTGAGAAACAGCGATCGCCCTTGCGAGTCTTTTAACGGCGGCTGTCGTGTTTACTATAGGGTCTTGAGAATTAGATATATTTCCCATTAAGAATCCTAAATTTTGTTTAAAAATCTCTAAATATTTTTGGTAAATATACTTACTTAGCTTTTAGCTTTAATCCAAAAGTGTTGTGTAGCCAATATGGGAGGCACATTTTAGATAGAGTATACCATAATTTTACTTATAGTGTTTTTATTGAGGATGAGTTTATTACCTCATATTCACGGACGCGGAATTTTTGGTCATGAAATCCAAATACTCACAAAAGGTGGAGTTTGTACAATTTCATGAAATTTGTCTTCCCTTTTCTACGCTAGTGGCTACAACGGAATGCCATATCCATCGTAGCCACTGTTATCGGACTGCCTTACCTAAAGACGCAATGAGCGATACATCGCTCATTACGAATCCCGCAGAACTCATGCAAGAGACCACTAAGTGGTCTATGTTATAAATTTTGAGTCTCTTTAGTAGAGATTAACGTTTGAAGCTCTCGGTAGAGGAGTAGTTTTGCCGACCACTATTATCTACAAATTGAGTAAAGCTTTGCAAATTGATTACCTTGTTTCCTTAAAAATTGAGTATTAAAAGATTTTGAGCAAATCCAGGATTATAGTTAGCACTAGCAAAGCGATGATTTGGATCTTGTACATTACTGCCATATGTCACTAGAGTGGTTTTTCCCCAGTCACAATCAGCAGGATGACATTTGCCAAACACTTGAAGATTTAATTTATTGTTACCTGCCGAGGTAACAATAAAGCGTGTAATCCCACGAGTATTAGGATTAGTGTTTACCCAAGTGCCAATAAAATCACTAGGTGCAGCGAAAGCAGGATTAGCCAATGCAGCAGCTACGCCTGCACTAGAAGCTATCAAAGTCAAACAACGTTTTAACATCTCAGTAAAAGTTTAGTACTTATCCGACACATAGGATAAAGTATTAAACAATACAATTTCATTAGTGTTATTCCTGAAGTTGATGCCAGGAATTTTAATAAGGTGCGTAGTGTCTACAGTTAAGAATTGTCATGTAATCGATAGCAGATACTTTTATCAAATTGAATACGCTCGAATGAATTATCGAGGTTGATAGTTGTTTCACCACTACCAAGAAATAAGTAGCCATCTGGTCTTAATTGCTGCTTGACCTTTTTGAGTAAGGCTTTCTTGGTCTCCATATCAAAGTAGATTAAGATATTGCGTAAAAAAACAATGTCAATTTTGGGAAGAGATGACCATGATTGCACAATGTTAATCTGATGAAATTCAACCATCTGGCGAATGTGTTCGTGAATTTGCCATTCATTCTCTAGCTTTTGAAAGTACTTATCACGAAGAGTTTTAGGTAACCCACGCTTAATTTCAAGTTGGTTGTAACGTCCTTTGCGAGCACGTGCCAATACCTTACTGGAAAAATCACTAGCAATTAGCCTTACTGACCAACTTGCAAGCATGGGAAAATGTTCACGAATAATCATGGCAATGCTATATGGTTCTTGTCCATGAGAGCAAGCAGCACACCAAATATTTAGCGATCGCTCAACTGCCCGTTTTTTGCTTAGTTCTGGCAACACAAATTGCTTCAGTGCTTCAAAAGGGTAGATATCACGGAAGAAAGACGTTTCGTTAGTGACAAGCGCTTCGACAGTTTGAATGTGAAGACCATCGAACGGTTGAGTCTTCAGGTAAGCAATCATCTCGGAAATTGAAGCAAAGCCTGCTGATTCTGCAATTGGCTGTAAGTGTAACTCCGCCAGATAGGTTTTATCAGAATGTAATACAACGGCAGAGTGATGATAAACCAATTGACGAAGATAGTTAAAGTCAGTAGTGTTTACAGCCATAATCTGCTTCATTGCAGACCGAAAAGAGGAACTTGACTTGGACAAATGCGCCGCATAATCTCATGTGCCATTTGGTCGAGTGGAACAATCTGATCGGCAAGTCCGGCATTAACAATAAACCCAGGCATTCCCCACACAACACTACTAGCTTCGTCTTGTGCAAGCACCTGTCCTCCAGCCTCACGGACACATCGGCAACCGTGCAACCCATCTTGACCCATCCCTGTTAATATTACAGCGAGCGTCCTAGCACCATAAACCTGTGCAACTGAACGCAAAAGAACATCAACTGAAGGGCGACAGGAATTTTCAGGAGGTGCCTGATGGGTAGCAAGTCGAACCACAGAACCATCAGCCTGTACAACCATGTGAAAGTCTCCGGGTGCAATCCAGGCGTGTCCTGGTTCTAGTACAACTCCAGAAATTGCTTCATCCACTGGGATTTTACACTTAGAGGATAACCTTTCAGCTAGTAATTTAGTAAACATCGGAGGCATATGTTGTACAATCAAAATAGGAACTGATAGATCCGCTGGAAGTTCTCTAAGCACTAGAGAAAGCGCGTTCGGTCCTCCAGTAGAGACTCCAATTGCTAAAATATCTATTTGCTCTATCTTAGGAGGTATAGGAAGGGCAACCGGATGAGCAATTGTGCTGACATTGGGAAAAACAGTCCTTGCGGAACTGAATAACTTGATTTTGGGGATCAAGTTCTCACGAATATGTCGGGTTGTTTCCTCTACACTCCTTAGGTTACTCGGTTTTGTTGCGTAATCTGAAGCACCTAAAGAGAGAGCTTCGAGCGTTGCAGCTGCTCCGGCGTGTGTAGAGGTGCTAAACATAATCACTGGCAAAGATGGATAAATTTGTTGAAGAGCAGCCAGAGTTTCTAACCCGTTCATCTCTGGCATCTCAACATCTAGAATGAGAACATCAGGATTGACATGAGGAATTTTGGCAAGGGCGATGCGACCATTTGCTGCAACCCCAACGACTTCTATTTCTGGATCGCTTGACAAAATCTTACTGACTCGACTGCGTACCACTACAGCATCATCTACAACTAGTACCCGGATCTTTTGCATACCGCGTAAATGAATTAATACTTAAATTGATTGACGACTTTCTGTAAATCTACTGCCATACGAGCTAGCTCTGTAGCAGCTTCTGATGTGTTAGTGATTCCAGTGGTTGTCGTTTGAGCATTGAGAGCGACAAATTTGATATTTTGGGCGATCGCTGATGTTCCTTTAGCGGCTTCAGCTATATTCCGCGCAATTTCATTGGTGGTTGCTGTTTGCTCTTCAACAGCGCTAGCAATTGTGCTTTGTAGATCATTAATTTGGTTAATAATGTCTGTAATCTGAGTAATGGCTTGAACTGCACCCCTTGTATCAGACTGAATCGCTTCAATTCGCTGGCTGATATCTTCGGTAGCATTTGCTGTTTGCTTGGCTAATTCCTTTACCTCGTTTGCAACTACAGCAAATCCCCTCCCTGCATCCCCAGCTCTTGCTGCTTCAATTGTTGCATTTAATGCCAGCAGATTTGTTTGTTGAGCAATTGAGGTAATGACTTTGATCACTTTGCCAATCTCGATGCTACTTTGACCCAGTTTGTCAATTGTCTCATTTGTGCGAGCAGCCGTTTTCACTGCTTCATTGGCGACCTTTGCGCCGTCAACAACAGTCTTAGCTATTTCTCGAATGCTGGCATTCATTTCTTCTACAGCAGTCACAACCGTACTAATATTCTGACTCACCTGTTCTGCAGAAGCAGATGCAGAAGTGGCTTGTTCTGCTGTTTGTTTGGCGTTTTCAGTCATTTCCTTGCTGACTACAGTCAGTTCTTCTGAAGAAGAGGCAACAGCAGTTGCCACATCTCCCATCTGTCTGATTGAAGACTTTAAACTGTTGATCATCTGATTCGTATTCTCGCTGAGATGCTGAAACTCTCCAGCATTAGATGCATTAATCTGATTGGACAAATTTCCTTGTGCAACATTCAGTGTGACATCATTTATGCTTTTTATTTGCTGTGAGAGATTGGAAGACATTCGGTTTAAGTTGTCGAGTATTTCTTTCCAAGAACCTTTAGCACCTTTGACAACAGCTTGAGAACCAAGCTTCCCCTCCTTGCCAATCTCAGATGCCAAGTGTACAACTTCGTTGGCAACATTCTGGTTCAAACTCACCCACTCATTAAAAACTGAGGCAATTTCACCCAACCCATTTTTCTCTACTGGTAACCGGACAGTAAAATCACCGTTTCTAGCTGCTTTTAATGCCTCTAATAAAGGTTGCAGTTGAACATCCGTTGTACTTTGAACAGTTTCCGTGACATCAGTGCTATTTCCCGAAGGAGATTTTGAGTTGCTTGTTATTCCAGGTCGATTTGTAGCCATTGCCGATTGCCCCTAAAAATAATTATTAGTTAAAATAGCTTCTAAAAATTAACATCTAAAATTTTTTCTGTGTCCAAGACTAGTAAAAACCTTTCTTTGAGTGGGTAAGCTCCCTTTAGCATTTGACGCATTCTACCTTTTAACGTTACAGGTGTGGGCTCAAAGGTGCTTTGCGTGAACTCCAAGACATCCCCGACATCATCAACAAGCAAGCTAACAACCTCATTGTTAGAACGTACAACGATATTAAACCCTTGCTGCTCATCTACAAGTTTAGTTACAAGTTTAGTGGGCGATCGCATTGCTGACTTACCCATATCTAACCGTTGCTGTAAATCAATGACAGTAATAATTTGTCCTCGAAGGTTGAGCAAACCACAAATATCAGGCGGTGCCAAAGGTACACGAGTTATGACGGATAAACGTATCACTTCTTGAACTTGCTGTGTGTCTATACCAAAATAAATACCGTTGAGAAAAAAAGTGCAAATTTGTTGTTTAGGCATGATCGGTTAATTGCAGCAAATAAGGGTTAGCAATCCGAATGACAGCCTCAATGTCAAGGATTTCTGTAATTTGACCTTGAATAACAGCAGAGAAAAGGACACCTGGTCTAGTAGGGATACCCTGGATCGTCAGTGGTTCCTCAACGATGTCGAGAATACGCTCAACCACTAGGCCAACACTCAGGTTTATGTGAGGAGAAACAATTATTATTTGGAGTATATCAGTGGTTTGGGTCTCAAAGACTTCATAATCACGATGATTCTCTAGATTATCTAGACGATTGGAAAATATCGTGTGAAGATGAATTAGCGGTATGATTTGGTTGTAAAATCGAAAAGTATACTGTTCTCCCACCTTCTCCACGGCAGAACTAGGAATTTCTTCAAGTCGAAATGCGTTCTCAAGGGGAATCCCCATTCGTGCAGCTTGGGGCCCTTGAAATAGCAAAATCATTTGACGTTTTCCCAAATGGTCTTGCTTGTTTGGATCTTTGCCACCCGATGAGATCTGATTTTGAGTTGCTCTTATGTTAGCTTGCTTTGCTAAGCCAACTACGTCAAGAATTAATGCAACTGTACCATTGCCGAGAACTGTGGCTCCAGCAAATGAAGATAGTGCTTTTAACTGCTTTCCTAGGGGTTTGACGACAATGTCTTGGATATCTTCAATTGTGTCTACGACAAGTCCAAATTGACAGTCGTCGGCTTGGACAATAACAAGACTGAATGTTTCCAAAGTTGTGACATTGTCCTGAAGTTGTAAGACTTGGTTAAGGTAAACCAATGGCACAAGATGATCCCGCAAGCGAAACACAGGTACGTCATAAAATATCTCAATACTATTGAGCGTCTGCTCTTTTTCTATGCGAACTAGCTCTTGTATGCTTGCTTGGGGAATGGCATAGCGATCACCTCCACTCGTCACAATTAATACAGGAATGATTGTCAGCGTCAACGGAATTTTAATTTTGAATGTTGTCCCTTGTCCCGGCTGGTTAAGAATTTCAAGACTTCCGTTAATTTTCTCAATATTACTTTTAACAATACCCATGCCAACTCCTCTCCCTGAAAGGCTGTTGACTTGTTCAGTGGTTGAAAAGCCGGGTAAAAAAATTAAGTCTATTGTTTCTGTTTCGTTGAGCGTCTGAGCCTGCACTTTATTTAATAACCCAAGTTGCTGTGCTCGTTGTTTGAGTTTTTCTGGGTTTAGACCACTACCATCATCGCTGATTTCTATATTAACTTTACCACCTTCATGAAAGGCTTTGAGAAATAGTCGTCCTATAGTTGGTTTACCACAAGCAGTTCGCTCTGCGGGTAGTTCTATACCATGGGCAATGCAGTTGCGTACTAAGTGTGTTAAGGGGTCTTTGATGGCTTCAATGATGCTCTTGTCTAGTTCGATATCAGCCCCCTCCATTTCCACCCGAACTTGTTTATCAAAAGCGATCGCTAGATCGCGAATCACACGTGGGAATTTCTGCCAGATAGTACTGATTGGTTGCAGCCGAGTTTTCATCACTCCTTCCTGCAACTGGGCTGTAATGAGATCAAGCTGCTGGCAAGTTGCAACAAAAGCAGTGTCTTTAAACTTAGCTGAAAAATCTATGAGCTGGTTACGAGTTAAAACAAGTTCACCTACCAAATTCATCACCTGATCTAACAGATTAACATTCACCCGGATAGAAGAAGACTCTGATACAGTTAGATCTGAGGCTTCTAGGAATTTGTCATCGTTGAGCTGCACTGGTTCGCTTGACTGTTGCACTGGAGTGTTAACAGTCTCTGATGAAGAGACTACGATCTGTTGAGTCTCTTGTAGTTCCGTCAAAGTCTTAATTAGCAATGAATAGTCTTGATCACCCTCGTGTCTTACGGCCTCAATCTGAGACAATATTTGCCGGATGGCATCTACTGTTTGCAGTAAAGTGGTGATGATATGAGGAGTGACTGCTAGCTTGCGATCGCGCAGACATGAGAGCAAACTTTCTCCAGCATGTGCAAGCGCTTCTAACTTAGGAAACGGCAAAAAGCCACAGTTGCCTTTGAGTGTGTGGAGTGAGCGATATATGCGAACCAGACCTTCTGAGTTAGCAGATGCTTTCTCTAAATCAATAATATCTCGTTCAATTTGATTCAAATTATCATAGCTTTCAACGAGAAATGCTTCTATATCATCATCAATTTCTGCTAACTCCATCGTGCTAATAGGCTATAAATTTATATCTTTTGTATTAATACTAATCTTATTTTAACGAAACAAATATATTTCCTGGGGGAGATGTTTATATGACTTAATGCTGAAAAGATAATGCTTACCCTAATTAATGAAGTGGGAGACATGCAATGTCCTCGTTGCTATTCGACTCAAATTTTCAAAAATGGTCATCGCAAAGGCAGGCAATGTTACAAATGTAAACAATGTAATAGACAGTTTCTCGAAACTTATCAATCTTGGGCTTATTCAAGCGATGTTAAGAAACTTTGCCTGAAAATGCATTTGAATGGCATGAGCCTGCGAGAAATCGAGCGCGTCACTGATATCCATCACACCACAATTCTACATTGGCTTCGTCAAGCAAAACTGAAACAAGATGGTATAGCAAAAAGCTAGCAAATTTGCTAGAAGTTCTATTATATATTAGGTTTAAACGTATAGCATTACCATTCCAGCATTAGCTCAATTTTGTGATATTCCGTTCTTAGGTAGGATATCAATCCGAAAAAATACTCTTTTATCGCTGATTATTTCAATTCTTAAAGATTTATTGGACAAAATTAAGAAATAAAATTACTGACATAAAATTAGTCAGTAGGTCGGTAAAAATTAAGGGTAACTCATTAAGGTCGTTATTAGTTATTGGTCATTAGTTACACAAGACAAAAAACAAAGGACGAAGGACAAAGGACAAAAGCTGATGGCATTGGTTCTGATTATTGATGATGCAGCCTTCTCTCGCCGAATGATCCGTAAGTTTCTACAAAGCGATGGCTACGAAATCTTAGAAGCAACTAATGGACGTGAGGGACTCGACATAGTTCATAACTACAAGCCTAACTGCGTGTTAGTTGATCTTTTAATGCCAGATATGGATGGATTTGCATTTCTTAAAGCTTTGCAAGATGAAGGATGCACAATTCCTACTATTATCATCTCAGCCGATATTCAAGAAGGATCACGCGATCAAAGTTATAATTTAGGAGCAGTCAACTTTATCAATAAGCCGCCCAAAGAACATGAATTGCGGCAGGCAGTTCAGCAAGTTTTGAATACTAAGGAATAAAGTTTCCATGAATGTGACGGCAGAGCAAATGGATGCCCTACAAGAATTGATCAATATTGGAGTTGGTAGGGCAGCAAGTCTACTTAACGAGATGGTAGACTCTCACATTCGTTTAGAAATTCCATTTGTGAAAGTCTTGACTGCTTTAGAGGCTTATCAAGAATTAGCAATACGATTTCATGACGATAGTTTGGCATCTGTAAGATTGGGATTTACCGGCTCATTTTACGGTACCGCAGGCTTGATTTTTCCAACAGAAAGCGCGTCAACATTGGTTGCAGTTCTTACAGGTGAGGAAGCTGGTTCAACTGAGCTAGATGCAGTCAAAATTGGAACCTTAAGCGAAATTGGTAACATTGTGATTAATGGCGTGATGGGTTCTATCAGTAATGTTCTAAAGCAGCATATGAACTATACTCTGCCTGTTTACTTGGAAGATACAATTGATAATTTATTGTTGTCTACACATGTGAATAATTCCAAAATTTTACTTGCACAAGCACGCTTCTCAATTGAGCAATTAGAAATTATTGGAGATATTATTTTAATCTTTGAAGTCAGTACATTCGATGCATTAATTAATGCAATTAATAATGAAATTAAAATGATATAAAAAACCAATGAATTCTGGTGCATAAAAATATTGAAAAGTAATCTGACAATGAATCAAATTGAGCAAGCTCTGGAAAAATATACTCTTTTAGATCAAATTCCTTTGGGAGCTTTTGTTCTACATCCAAATTGCACCGTTTTGTTCTGGAACTGCTGTTTAGAGGAATGGACAAAAATTTCGAGACGCAATATTTTAGGAAGATCTATTTATGAATATTTTCCTCATCTAAATCAAACGCGATACACTAGCCGTCTACAACAAATTTTTGAAGGTGGGCCTCCCACGATCTTTTCTTCTCAGCTACATAAATATGTCATTCCCGTACCCATAGCACAAGGTAAATATCGTATCCAACACACAACAGTTACTGCTGTAGCTGCATTGGACGGATATGGTTTTGATGCTCTTTTCTCAATTCAAGATGTCACTGATTTAACGTTCCGAGTTCAGGAATATAAAAATTTACGTGATCAGGCATGGGCTGTAGCAGAAGAACGTCAACGAGCACAAGAAGCAGCTGAGGCAGCAAACCGCATCAAAGATGAATTTCTTGCAATTGTTTCTCATGAACTTCGTTCCCCTCTAAATCCAATTTTGGGTTGGGCAAAGTTACTCAGAAAACGTTCATTGGATGAGGCCTCTAGTATTCGTGCTTTTGAAACCATTGAACGGAATGCCGAATTACAGGTTCAATTGATTGACGATTTGCTAGATATCTCTCGTATTTTGCGAGGCAAGTTAGCGCTGAATTTTGAGACTGTTGATCTTGCTACCACCATTGAAGCTGCTTTGGAAACAGTGCGATTGGCAGCAGAAGCAAAGTCTATTGAAATTACTTTGAATCTGGCCACAATGATGAGACAGGTAAAAGGTGATAGCAGCCGTCTTCAACAAGTTGTGTGGAATTTGCTTTCTAACGCAGTCAAGTTTACACCATGTGGTGGAAGGGTTGAAATCTACTTAGAACAGATCAGCTCTCAAGTACAAATTCGAGTTCAAGATACGGGTAGGGGTATTGTTCCTGAGTTTTTACCACATGTATTTGAATATTTCCGTCAAGCAGATGGTGGTATCACTCGCAGATCTGGTGGACTAGGACTTGGTTTGGCAATAGTACGACAACTTGTCGAGTTGCATGGTGGTAGAGTATGGGCAGAAAGCCTAGGAGAAGAACAAGGCGCAACATTTACAGTTTGTTTACCAATACTTCAACCAACTCAAGCATCTGTCAGGGCGGAGAGGAAGGTTAGTGATGACTCCTCCCCTTTTGCTGTGTATGTTCCATTAGAAGGAATGCGGTTATTGGTTGTGGATGATGACACTGATACACGCGAGTTTCTTGCCTTTTTATTAGAACAGCATGGAGCAATTGTCACAAAAGCCGCATCTGCAGATGAAGCCTTGGCCGCGATCGCTCAGTCAAAACCAGATTTGCTAGTTTCTGATCTAGGTATGCCAGAAGTTGATGGCTATGTGTTGATTCGGAAACTGCGATCTCTAAGCGTTGATCAAGGAGGACAAATTCCTGCAATTGCCCTAACTGCTTACGCTGCAGAAACAACACAACAACAGGTTTTTGCTGCCGGGTTTCAAATGCATATTGCCAAACCTGCCGACCCCATAAAGTTAGTCACTGCAATTGCAGCACTCGTTAAACAATGAACAGTTTTTCAATTATATTCAGACAATTTGTTGGTCAGCAAAAAGTTTAGATTAAATTTATTATTGTTGCTCTTTAAAAAAGTTTGCTATGCATAAATTGCTATGAGTGTAAAGGCCATTTGTTTTCATACAAGTAGCTGTTAAAAAAGCATTGATTAATGCCGGGGGAGGGCATTGAAGTTTGATACTGAAAAAAGGTTTATTAAGAATATTCCCTGAATATTCATTACAATGAAGAACATAAGTGCATTACTATTGGTACTGAGCTTAACCATCGTTGCTTGTAGTAACCCGCAAAACAAAGCAGCATCACCTGACTCCAATATTGATAGAACGACTACTCAAACTAGTGACAAAAAGGTGCAAACAAAGTCTTTAGTAGTAACAACAGTGGCACCTTTAACCAATATTGTCAGTAACATTGGTGGAGATCGTGTTGAAGTCAAGGGAATCATTCCAGAAGGAACAGATTCCCATACCTTTGAGCCTCGTCCAAGTGATGCTGATCTGTTATCCAAAGCCAACCTGATCATTGTCAATGGTTTGCACTTAGAATCCCCTACAGAAAAACTAGCAAACGCCTCGAAGCCAAAAGATACCAAAATCTATGAACTCGGTAGTAATACCATTACTAAAGACCAGTGGATGTTTGACTTTAGTTTTCCAAAACAGAAGGGAGATCCAAATCCTCATCTGTGGGTGAATACCAAGTATGCTGAAGTCTATGCCAAACTGGCTGCACAGCAATTAACAAAATTAGACCCATCTGGCAAAGATTACTATGCCACAAATCTGAAAAATTATGAGCAGCGCCTTGAAGCGTTAGATAAGGTAACCAGAGAAGTGGTGGCAAGTATTCCTCCTAAAAACCGCAAGCTGTTGACGTATCACGACTCTTGGGCTTATTGGTCTAGAGAGTATGGCTTTCAAGTCATTGGTGCTATCCAACCCTCGGATTTTAAAGAGCCTTCTGCAAAAGATGTGAGTAAGCTAGTTGATCAGATCCGTCAAGTTGGTGTCCCAGCGATTTTTGGTTCGGAAGTCTATCCCAGTAAGGTGGAGGAACAAATTGCTCGTGAAGCGAAAGTCAAAACAGCTAACACGGCCGATGATGAATTACCAGGTAAAGGCTCAGCCAATGCGATGGAAGACACAAATCCTCAACACACCTACATTGGCATGATGGCTAACAATCTGCGAATCATTGCTAATGGTTTGGAAGGTAACTCAAAACTAGTTGATAGCCTTGACACTAGCAATGTGGTAGGACCAACAGCCACTGCCTCAGCTAAAACGACGAGTAAATAGCATCATTCAACCCAATGAACCCAATACTAGAAGTTAAAAACTTGAGCTGTGGTTATCAGACTCAGCCAGTGTTTACTCGAGTCAATTTGACTCTGTACCCAGGTCAGATGTCTGGCTTGGTGGGACCATCAGGAAGCGGTAAAAGTACTTTAATTAAAGTAATTCTGGGGCTAGTGGAGTTCTGGACAGGAGAAATTTGGTTTCGAGGGAAGCAATTAAAGCCTGGCTCTGCTCCACCCAGAGTGGGTTACGTACCACAAGTAGAAACAGTAGATTGGAATTTCCCAGTCACAGCAATGGAAGTGGTGATGATGGGGCGATATAAACAATACAAGACTTGGTGGCCTTGGCCTTCCAAACAAGATCGCCTAGCTGCTGTTGACCTCTTGTCCCGCGTTGGAATAGAGCATGTTGCCCATCAACCTATTGGTGATTTATCTGGTGGGCAACAACAAAGGGTTTTTCTCGCTCGTGCTTTGGTAGGAGAGCCGGAAATTGTTCTTTTAGATGAACCCACAAGCGGTTCAGACTTGCACGTGCAGCACGAACTCTTGCACCTGTTAGCTGATTTGAACCAGCAAGGCTTGACAATTTTGCTCTCAACTCACGACCTCAATTCGGTAGCTACGCATCTACCTTGGGTTATATGTTTTAACCACGGTTTGATTTGCCAAGGTCAACCAATTGATGTCTTTACTTCTACTAATCTTGAGAAGACTTTTGGTGGAGAAATGGTGGTTTTTCAACAACAAGAGCGGATTTTAATTGCCAGTGGCAGTACTTCTCTACGTCATCAAATGCAAAACAACTTACCTCAAGTTTTGCGCCAATCGAATTCTAAATTTGTTTAGCCTTCCTACTATCTATCTACAATATGGATTTTCTCCTTGCACCCTTTCGCTATGACTTTTTTAGCCGTGCCATCTTAGTTGGAATGATGGCGGGTCTATTGTGCGGTGTTATGGGTGTTTATATTACGACTCGTCGTATGAGCTACATTGCTCACGGTCTATCGCACGCGATTCTGGGGGGAGCCGTGCTGAGCTATGTATTGGGCTTAAATTTTTACATTGGCTCCGGAATTTGGGGTTTTGCAGCTGCCCTGTTGATTCAGTACCTGACTGGGCGCAAAGTTTACTCAGATGCATCTATTGGGATTGTGACGACAGCTAGTTTTGCCTTAGGAGTCGCCATAATTAGCACATATCGAAAGTTCAGCCAAAACTTTGAGGCTGCTCTGTTTGGCAATGTGTTGGGCGTTTCTCCTAATGATTTGTGGGTTGTTACAGGGGTAACCATTGTCCTGCTCACCCTGGTTTTCCTCTTTTATCGACCTTTACTCTTCTGGTGTTTTGACCGCGAGGTGGCTCAGGTTCATGGTGTGCCTGTCTTGGCAATGGATACTCTGTTTGCTTTGATGTTAGCGACTTTACTGGTCGCAACTCTTAATGTCTTAGGGGTGACACTGATTATTTCGGCTGTGGTGATTCCTGCTTCTATCGCGCGGCTGTTGAGTAACCATTTTGGGTATATGATGGTTATTTCTGGGGTATTAGGAGCAGTGATTTCATTTGTTGGTATCTATCTGAGCTACTACTTTGATATTGCCTCTGGTGCTAGTGTAGTACTGCTTTCGACCCTAGTATTTGGCTGTGTTTTGCTCTGGACTCGCATTCAAAGCAGACAGAAACGTCATCTGCCTTCTCTCAATTGAAATTGGTCTTTGTGTATTAAGTGTCAACTTGCATCCACTGCAAAGATCCATAGAAATTTATAACCTTTGAATACACTGTATCTTGCACTTCTGGATGATGTAAAGGATTTTTCACTTGTGCGACTCTTACACAAGTAGGGCTCATAAAAAAATTGTCAAGAAAGATGGGGAACAACAATGCCAGATGAAGCAACAAGAAAGAACATTCCAGAAATCGATCCAACGGAGATTGAAGACCAAAGAACTGCGATCGCTGATGCACACCGCTCATTTCTTGAGAAGGTTATGGTCAAAGCTGGATTTGCAGATCTGTACGACGCTCGAGACTTTACCGAAGTTGTGTTTCGCGTCATGCGTGACTTAATGACAACAGAAGCTGCTGATCACGTTGAGGCAGAGCTACATCGCGAAGCTGTTCCAACTAAGGAGAAAGCCCTACAAATGGAAATCTCTGAACTCTGGAAAGACACCAATCCAATTGTGGGCTTCTTAAGCCGGGTTCGTCCACCTTGGCAAGGTCCAGGCATTTTCAAAATTGATTCTGATCGCTTTCTGTTTCGGGTTGCTAATGAAGGCGGATTACCGCGAACTGTTGAGCGAGAACGAGCGGTTAAAGCAGTGTTTGCTGCAACCAAAGATGAACTTTCCTCAGAACGGATTCAAGAGGTTGCAAGCTGGCTACCTGACCATGTGCGCGAACTATGGGAACAGGCTTGATGATTGCTCCTTCAGGACTTGGGGTGAAAGTATAATCCAAGCCACACAATGACACTCAGATGTGTTTTGGGAGTTGGCAATTGCAGACTCTTGATATTACCCCTGCTTGGAAACACCAAGCTTCTAAGCTGTGGCTCCGTGGGTTTTCTGGCCCACGGAGTGTTCAGAAGGCTTAGCCCCTTCATATGGTACGTGAGAGAGCAGTTATTTTGGTCAGCTTATCTTTGGATAGTCCCTCCAATTCATTGATATCTAACCAACCTTCTTTAATTAACCTAGCAAAAACAAAGATGAGAGCTGAATAGGTGTAGTCATACTTACCATCTATGTCATGTCTCCTTGCACTTAGGAAATCGTGTAAGCTCCACATATCCTTGATCTGTGCGATCGTACTTGCTTTTGAGCGAACTTCCTTGATCAAGGCATCAATTTCTCGTTCATAGGCTCTCTCAAAAGCTTTGTGAGCTACCGTCTTCTCTGTCTCAGACCATTCAGTATTAGTCACTTGCATTATCAAATCAGAATATCTATATCTAAATTTTGTGTATTTTGTGATGAGATTTTGCCATTGACTCAGCAAAAGTGGAGCGCCCTTCACGACAGAGCGCTCACACAATCATTCAGTGTTGACTCGCATCCTCTAATGACTCTAGCGAGCTAGGTTTAAAAGTTCCTTGGGAGAGGCCAATAAATCAATAGCCACAAAGAAAATCTTGCCCTCAGAATTGAGTAAGAATCTCCAAGCGATATTCATC
>JAJPJF010000015.1 GCA_021324415.1 Nostocales cyanobacterium Centralia_MAG_434 | reverse complement strand
GGTTTCATGACATTGAAACCCTTACAGTCAGAGGGTTTTACAATTCTTAACGAATCTGGGGATCGCTGAAATGGCGCAAAATCGTTTCAAAATGAGAATTGCTGGCTGCAACTAATTTGTACTAAATCACCTATGTAACCATACAAGTTACCAATCTCGCCTACATTTTCTCAAACCTCATTCATACTAACTATCATTTTGTCAATAGATAGTTGAGAATTTTCTCAATAAAATGACTAAATTAGAGGCCACTAAAAATCCTATAAGTATATATACATTATTTCCCATTGCTCATTTTTTTAGAGAGCCCGAATTGTTTGACAAAAAGACAATAGTATGCACTTAAATTTGGGTTAAGCTGCTTAATTTTAAGGAGCGTGGGGTTATCAACATAATAAAAAACACTTAGCCACCCTGATCGGCTAAGTGCTTGATTGATGATGTTTTTTCTCTACACTAAAACATTTTAATAAGTATTTATTCTTTATACAATTACTGCCAGCTAATTACATCACTAACATTAGTGTTCTTGTGACGCTTGTTGTGATACTGACCTAATCCATATTTTTGGTTATGGTCATCAATCGAGATTTGGTGCCTTTCCATCCAGTCTTTGACTACTAAGCCATTACACCCAGTTAAATCCCTTAATGTAACATTGCCTATAAACCATCGCTCATTGTTGCTAGTAGCTACATTGTTGTTGTAGTCGCATACCGCTTGAAATGCTCTAAACAACTTTTCATCCACTGCTGCCTTAGATTTGGATGCCTTTAACTCTTCAACAGGGGCTAGCTTCCAGTCTCTATCCTTTTCTGGCTTGGCAACTGTCGGCTTAAATATGGTTGGTTTTACTGGCTGTTGCATTTCTACCGCTGGCACTTGTACTGGTTGTGGTTCTGGTTGCAGCTCTGGCTTTGGCAATGCCTTACTGAGTGCATCTGCCACTATTCGCTGAATCATTGCCTCTAAGTCTTGCTGTGGCTCTGGTTGTGGCTCCTCTTGTGGTTGCACTGCCTCTACCTCTGACAGCGGCTCCTCTGGCTTCTGAGCTTCCATCAACGCTAACTCCTCTTTTAATGATTGAATCTCAGCATCTTTCTCTATAAGTTGTCGTTCCAGTAATTCAGCCTGGTTAATCTTGCTGAGTAAATACCTTACAGCGTCTGCATGGCTAATCAAATCCCATTTATCTTGTAGCTGCTTAATATGCTCATAATCAGCAGCATATATTTTCATTGCTATAGCTCTTTCTTTCTCTGGCTTTGTGGGAGCTTCCACGAAGGGTACTGCTGAATCACAGTAATAGTCGCTATAGCCTAGCGTTGTTGTCAGATGCCTAAGCTGGCTATCACTGGGCTTTTCATTATCAACAAAGTGCCCAACTGGACGAGAAGCCCACAATAGACCATCTATAGATTTAGGACAATCACGCTCTGTAATGAGCCTTACATAAACTGCTCTGAGAGTTTTATTGTCTAGCTCTCTCTCATTAAATCTAGTTGGTAGGAATGAGCCAAACTCGCGCTTTACGATTCGCCTTAAAGAATTTCCCCTACGTGAGTCGATATCATCATTGATTTCCTCTGGAGACCTACCCTTTTCAGTTTCTGCTTTCAGAAATATCATCAACTCTCTAGCCTCTGGCATTTTGCGAAAACGTGCAAAGGCATCTAGAAAAAACTGAGCCGGAACGAGCAACCCAATCCGGTACTCCGCTCGCTCCTCCTCTGGCATATCATAGTCACGCTTTTTAGCCTGACCTTTGAAATTAACAAAGTAACCATGTTTGAGGTACTCGGGCAATTCTTTGGTGATGGTAAAGCTACCCCTAACCAGAATCTCAACCGGGCGTCTACCACTGGCAGCGATTAAACCGACTGCCAATTCGTGAGGGTGATCACTCTGCAAAAGCTTAAGAGTGATTTCAAGATATTGTCTGACATCAACTTTGCGGCAATTCTCTAGACGGTCTAAAACAATGGTTTTAGCGTTAATCTCCTTCCATTGCTCTTTTGATAAGCCTAGATACTTGTGGTGTAAGTGTCGCTTCCAGAGTGTTCCATCTTCTTTGGTGTAGATGTAGGCATTTTCACCTTCTATCAATTCCTCATTTGGAATTTGGTTAATAAGCTTGTTGTATGGGGTTAGCTTGTTGGCTCGTGTTTTTGGTGCAAATTCACGATTCCCGAACAAGCTATCGGCTAACTCTTTACATACTTGCTGGATTTGCTTTGGATTTCTTAAAGGCTTGATGCGGTTAATATATTCTTGTGGAGTCATTTCCTGCGGCTCTGCTTCTCAACTGTTTCTATCATAATAGAACTAGTTCGACTTATAAATGAACTAGTTCTATATTTTTGTTGAGATATAACCATTTACTCTTTACTTTCTCTTCTAGCTGCTTTCTCAGCTTTGATTTTGCTAAGAGTCTTAAGTGCCTCTGCTTTGTCTTCCTTACGGACCTTAAAGAATTTTGGTGGTTTATCGGTAGGCGGAGCGATTAAGGAATCAAACCCAAAGACATCTCTACCGGGCAAAAACCTTGCTTTAATCTCCACAAATGAAGCATGACCCTGTTGCTCTTTTGGGGCTTTGGGGTTAAACCTAAAGGGCCTCACGGGGGCATCTCTCCATAGCACGGGCACATGAGACGCTTTCATAAACATCATTTTAGATAGCGATGAAGTGTCCTCTCGCTTGATGTATTCTAAGCGCTCAGGACTAAAATTTCTCAGCACGGTAATACAGGGTGTTTGACAGACAGGAATAAACTGCCATAAGCCACAAAGCTTAAACTGAAAATCTTCAAGTGTTGAAGCAATACCCTCATTTAATATGCCTTTATCAAAAGCAACTACTTGAAAACCAACTTGATGCAACTGCTCTTTTTTGGGGTAATGCTGTATTTTTGGGTAAACAATCAACCGCTGGTTGTAGTTTCCGGTGTTTGCCATTTCCTT
>JAJPJF010000092.1 GCA_021324415.1 Nostocales cyanobacterium Centralia_MAG_434 | reverse complement strand
ATTTCTCGATATAATCAAAAACCATAACTTATTTGGAAAAATAGTAGACACTCAACTTAGTGTTTTACCATTTTTCTTTTCCTAAGTTAATATTTCGGACAAGTCTATTCACTTAATGACTTTTCACCCACATGACGAAAGAAGCGATCGGCATAGCGACGATACCCATCGACCGTGTTGGGGCTTTTGCCATGTAACCACATGTCAATAAGTTCAGAGTTGGTGAGGGTGGCTCTTGAATTCAACATTGGTGGGAATCAAGGGGGCTCATACGTGGATACTTCCTCCGGTCGATTCGCTCCTTGCGTGTTCAAGTAGCATTGCTTTGAAAAAATTTAGTACTTGTGAACAGTTGAGTGCTCGAGTTTTGCACTATCGATAGATAGTATGGAGCTTAATTAAATTTTGCATTTACACTGAGAACTTGTCGTACTGATTTCTCAAATCAGCACTTGCTAACTTTTTCCAACCAAAATTTAAGAAGAAAACATTTTTATGAATATCACAGCATCTAGCAGTTTGCTTGGCTTTTTACTTGCTCTTTCTACCCTCAATATTCCAAATATTGCTGATGCATCCAATCAATCTTCCACTGTTACTCGTTCAATCGATACATCTCAAACTATCGAAGGTCGCCTGAGCAAGCTTTCACAGGCGATTCGCCAAAGAGAATCCGCTTTATCAGAGAATTCTATTAAGCCTGCAGATGCTCTAGTAGCACGTCATTGGGGCAATGGTGGTTTTCACAATGGTGGTTTTCACAATGGTGGAGGATTCAGAAAACATCGATAGATACAACTGCGACCTTGCCTATTCTTTTGCTGAACGGTTTGTCAACCACCAAAATTAAATTATGACAATCATCACAACGGCTGCGAAATCTCCAGAAGATTCTCCCATTCAGCAAGCAAGTGAGTTAATTGATTTTGCCAATTTTGGACCGATTAATTTAGTTGTTATTCAGCCAACATCTTTTTGCAATCTCGATTGTGATTACTGTTACCTAGGCGATCGCCACCTCAAAAACAGGCTGGACCTCAATCTAATTGAGCCCATATTCCAAACCATCTTTACTAGTCGATTTCTAGGAAAGGATTTCACAATTTTATGGCATGCAGGCGAGCCGATGTCGCTTCCCATTTCGTTTTATGAATCTGCTTTTGCAAAGATTGATGAAACTAGTCAAAAATTTAACACCCAAGAAATTTGTTTTCATTATTCTTTTCAAACAAACGGTTTGTTGATCAACCAAACTTGGTGCAATTTCTGGAAGCAGTATCCTGTACATGTTGGCGTCAGTATTGATGGTCCAGCATTCATCCACGATGCTCACCGTAAAACTCGCACGGGTTTGGGTAGCCATTGGGGAGCAATGCGAGGAATTTCCTACTTGCAAAAGAATGATATCCCATTCAGTGCGATCGCTGTTCTTACCAAAGACTCACTCGACTATCCCGATGAAATATTTCACTTCTTTCTAAACAATGGGATTACCAATGTTGGTTTGAATATGGAAGAGAAAGAAGGAGAGAATCAATCCTCATCGCTGGCACGAGAAGATTTGGTAGAGCGTTACCAGACTTTTATGCAGAGGTTTTGGGATTTGACGGTACAGCATGAGGGTGCACTAAGAGTGCGAGAATTCGAGGATATTTGTGAATTGATTTATGCAGATACTCGGCTCGAATATACAGATATGAACAAACCCTTTGTAATTGTCAATATTGACTACAAAGGTAACTTTACCACATTCGATCCGGAGTTATTGGGTGTTAAGACTGAACGCTATGGAGACTTCGTTTTTGGCAATATTCTCCAAGATACACTAGAGTCGATTTGCACGACCGAAAAGTTCCAAAATGTTGCTTCTGATATGGCTGCAGGTGTGGAACTTTGCCGCAGTCAGTGTGCCTATTTTGGTGTGTGTGGAGGTGGTACTGGTAGTAACAAGTATTGGGAAAATGGCACCTTTTTATCTGATGAAACGATGGCATGTCAATATCGCATTAAAACTGTAACCAATATTGTTTTAAATGCTTTGGAAACATCGCTGAAAGCATAGAGTAGTTCTGTCTGGACTACCTAGTACTGCTTCGCACAAGTCACTTATTCAATGCTCTTATTGAGGAAATTATCAACTAGGTACCTAGACTTTTACTGTTATCGAGGAAAGGCAGAAGGGATTTATTCCTTCTGCCTTTCCTCGATAAAATGAAAGCGCCTTATTATTACTTGATATTGAACGCCTTCGACCTTTAGCACTTAGTCATGGAATTGACATTACTATTTCCAAGTGCAAGATCTGACCTGTGGGTTAATTTGGGTGAGCGACGTCTCGCTATTGTCCCGCATTCCCCTACGCCCTACCAAGGGTAAGAACGCAGTACCCTGCTGCTTTGTGATGGGTTTACTGAACTACAAAACCAACTGGCTAAGTCAAATGGCATTTGAAAGCCAGTTTCGTGCTTCATTAATTTGTGATGGTTCAAATACTTTTACCTCTGCAGACAAGACTTTACTAAAGGCTTCTGTAATTGTCCGTATCCACTTGTTAGGATTGTTTTTGTATTCAATCACAGCTTTTCTCCTGTAATACAACATTGATTAGAATTTATCATTTCCAGATGTTTGGCGGGATTTGAAACAGACTAAATATTAAAGGGTTGTATCTAGACGCGCCCATTTCAGGTCCCGGAAGCGGAGTTTTTTATCTGCAATACAACTTTGTTGAAAGAACAACTGCCAAGGTGCGATCGTCGTGCCAACAATCCCAATGACTAAGAGTTAAGGTGCTGTTATACAGATCGTTGACTTCATCTACAAACAGAGCTGCTGGTTTCTTGCCTTTGCGAATTAGCTGTTGAAGTTCCCTTTCCCGCTTTTCGCCTTGGCTAGAAATTTTGATCTCCTTATCTGATGACAATGACAATCTGTATCAATCTCTATCCTATTTATTGTACACGACTACTTAAGCTCTGGAAAGTTAAGCCCAATCAATAAAAAGTTAAGTTTTCTCCATCTAGCAATCCTTAACTTTTCTGTATCGACGTCAGCGTTGTCAAAGTTTATAAAAAATATAACAGCTTAGCTTTCAATTTATATTTTCTCTCTAGCTTGCAAGTATTTTATACGTGTTCTGCTTTATTCACAATCTGGTTTCTCGTCACTAAAATCTTTATAAACCTATGCAAGAACAAAACGCAAACTTGTCTGAATCAAACGATTTAGAACTTTTAGAATTACTTCTAGAAGAAGAAGGAATCAAAATCGAAGCAGACCAATTTTCGATTCCCCGACGTGGTTTGCAAGAAGCCCCAGCCTCTTTTCAGCAAAGGCGTTTGTGGTTCTTACATGAATTAGAACCAACCTCTTCAGCTTACAATATTTGTTCTGTTTTTCGTTTAGACGGACAACTTCAAGTAGAAGCACTGCAACAAGCTTTTAGACAATTGCACAGACGCCATGAAAGCCTCCGCACTACATTTAGAGCTATTGATGGTGAACCTTGGCAATGCATACATCCAGATGCATTAACAGAACTTTTGTGGGAAGACTGGAGTAAACTACCAGAAACTGAAGTTGAAAAACAAATTTCTGCGGTGGCGCGATCAGAAGCCGGACATGCTTTTGACTTAGAAAACGGCCCTTTAGTGAGAATGCGGCTTTTGCAACTGACCCCATCGCACAGTATTTTAACACTGACGCTGCATCATATTATTGCTGATGGTTGGTCAATTGGCGTATTTCTAGAAGAACTTGCCTATTTGTATCGACTCGCCTTAACAGGAGATGTCTCTTCCATTGGCGAACTCAAGATTCAATATACTGATTACGCAGTTTGGCAACAAGAGAAATTCGTCGGTTCGGCGCTAGAAAAACACCTAACTTATTGGGAAAAGCAACTAGCAGAATTACCTGTTCTCCAATTTCCTCTCGACTTCCCCAGACCCCGGCTACAATCATTTCGGGGAGATTTAGTCAATTTTTCTATACCTCCTGCACTCACCCGTGCCATTCGTGCCGTCAGCCAGGAAGAAGATGCGACTCTTTTTATGACCTTGATGGCTGCATTTGCAGTGACTTTAGCGCGTTACTCTTCTCAGGAAGACATTCCCGTAGGAACCTCCATCGCCAACCGTCCAGGAAGTGACGCCCAAAAACTGATTGGTTTCTTTGTGAATATGTTAGTGATTCGTACCGACTTATCGGGAGAACCTAATTTTCGTAACCTTTTAAGAAAAGTTCGGGAAACTGTGTTAGAGGCGTTTGAACACGCTGAAGTCCCTTTTGAAATGCTGGTTGATAGGTTAAATATCGAACGCGATACCAGTAGAAATCCCCTATTTCAAATTGCTTTTACCTTACTGAATGCACCAAAACCTCAGTTTGGGGAAGGCAATCTGGAGGTCACAACTTTAGCAAGTCAAGACGCTGCTCGCTTTGATTTAGAACTTTTTGTGACAGAACACGAAGATAGTCTGAGTGCTGTTTTTTCCTACAACGTGGATTTATTAACACGAGACACAGTAGAACGAATTGCACGTCATTTTTGTCACCTTTTAGAAAATTTGGTGGCGCAACCAGAGATTGCGGTGAGCCGTTTACCAATTTTGACGAAAGAAGAATATGCTCAGTTCATGGCTGCTAAGCCGTTGCAGAATTTTCCTGTAGAAGTGTGTCTTCATGAAGTGTTTGGTCAACAAGTGGCTTTGCGTCCAAAACGTACAGCCCTCATTTTTGAAGATCAATCCCTAACCTATGAAGAATTGAACGATCGCGCCAACCAACTCGCCCATTATCTCATCAGTCTGGGTGTCAAACCTGAATCACGGGTTGGACTGTGGGTTTCTCGTTCTTTTGATATAGTCATTGGTATTCTTGCAGTTCTCAAGGCTGGTGGAACTTACGTTCCTTTTGACCCTGAATATCCACGAGAACGGGTCGCCTATATGCTGGAAGATAGTGATATCTCAGTTCTACTCACACAAGTTAAATTTGCAGAGCAACTACCACCACATCGAGCTCATGTCGTTTTTATTGATCACTCTGAAGCGGAACTTACCCAGCAAAAGTCCACAAATCCAGAAGTTCTTGTCACTCCTGATAACGCTGCTTACATAATTTATACTTCCGGTTCTACCGGAAAACCAAAGGGGGTTGTTGTCACCCATCATAATGTTGTGCGTCTGATGTTAGCAACAGAACAATGGTTCCACTTCAACGAAAAAGATGTGTGGACTTTGTTTCACTCCTACGCCTTTGATTTCTCCGTATGGGAAATGTGGGGTGCATTGTTCTTTGGTGGACGTTTGGTGATTGTTCCCTATTTTATTAGCCGTTCACCAGAAGATTTTTATCACTTGTTATGCGATGCTAAGGTTACAGTCTTAAATCAGACCCCGTCGGCTTTTCGGCAATTGATGCAAGCTGAGGAACTTCTTTGCCGAGAAAGCGATCTCAATTTGCGGTATGTCATTTTTGGCGGAGAAGCCTTAGATTTACCCAGCCTAGAACCTTGGTTTGAGCGTCATGATGAGAATTTTCCGCTCCTAGTCAATATGTACGGGATTACGGAAACAACGGTTCACGTTACCTACCGTCCCATTCGTTTACGTGATGTTAAAAAACGTTTAGGAAGTGTTATTGGTAAACCTATCCCAGACCTTTCCCTTTATATTCTCGATCCCCATAGACAGCCTGTTCCCATTGGTGTCGTTGGCGAAATTTATGTCGGTGGCGCTGGTGTGTCTCGTGGTTATCTTAACCGTCCGCAATTAACCGCTGAACGTATAGTACCTAACCCCAGTGACCCAGAAGGAAAAGAGCGTCTCTACAAAACTGGTGATTTAGCTCGCTATCTACCCAATGGAGAAATTGAATATCTGGGGCGTAACGACCATCAAGTGAAAATACGCGGTTTTCGGATAGAGTTGGGAGAAATTGAAGCAGTTTTACAACGTCACTCTGGTGTGCGTGAAGCTCGTGTGATGACTTGGGAAGACCGGGAAGATGTTCGCCTTGTGGCATATATCGTCCCTCAAACTGACTTTCTCAAAATACCCGATTCTGAAGCGTTAACACAGGAGCAAAAGCAGGAATGGCAATATACTTTTGATGAAACCTATCAGGGTAGTGAAAACGAAGCAAACATTGATTTTAATATTGCGGGTTGGAATAACAGTTATGACGGTCAACCAATTCCCGCCCCTGAAATGCGCCAGTGGCTAGACAACACCCTATCACACATTAAAGCTCTCGCGCCAAAACGAGTCCTCGAAATAGGATGCGGTACAGGCATGATTCTTTTTAACATTGCTCCTCAGGTAGAGTCTTACTGGGCTACTGATTTTTCTCAAGCAGCCATTAACCGTTTGGAAAACCTCACCCAAAAGGGCGCTTTGTCTGGTGTTCACTTGCTGCATCAAGAAGCCATTGATTTTACCAATATTCCCGAATCCTATTTTGACACCATTATTATTAACTCTGTAGCTCAGTATTTCCCCTCAATAGAATATTTTCAACAGGTCATAGCAAAAGCACTGCGCGCCCTTGCACCGGGAGGAAGTCTATTTATCGGTGACAACCGCAGTTTACCACTTTTGCAAGCTTTTTATACTAGTATTGCTTTTTCTCAAGCTGGCGATCGCACAGACCGGGAGGCATTTTCCGATCTTGTGCGGCGCATAGCAGAAAAAGAAAATGAATTGGTTATTGACCCAGCATTCTTTGTGAATCTTCCCCAGGTTTTTGAGTCCTTGGAGGCTGTGGAAGTTCACTTAAAAGGGGAAGCCGCTGATAATGAACTCACAAAATACCGTTATGATGTGATTCTGCATCAAAAAGGTAGCGTTAAATACGGGTGTGATGTTGAACCAGTGTGGGAAGATTGGCAACAAGCAAATCTGCAATTGAACGACTTACGTCAACATCTCAAAAAGCTGGAGTTTCCTCTGGGTTGGCTTGGTATTCCCAATGCTCGTTTAGCACAAGATGAAGCCATCCTAAAATGGTATCAAGGTGAAGATACGCTGACAATTGGGGAACTGCGAGAGTTCTTACATCAACTGGAGACAGACAAAGCTCTTCACCCATCAGAATTATACGCCCTTGCGCAAGAGACTGGTTGCCAAGTTGCAGTGAACTACTCAAAGGATTTTGGCTCTCGTTATTTTGATGTTTGCTTTTATCCAACCCCAGAGCAGACAACCAGACGGCGTTCTCCTGTCATGCCAATTATTCAAGCACAAGCTCCCCTCAAAGCCACCCAACTATACGCGACTTATCCACTCAGGGGAAGTTTTGCCAAGACACTTATCCCCCAATTCAAACAACAGGCGCGCGAACAGCTTCCAGAGTATATGCGACCTGCTTCATTTATCCTTCTAGAAAAGCTGCCCCTAACTCCAAGCGGTAAGTTGGATAGACGTGCTCTTCCTATACCAGGTCGGGAAGAAGCGATCGCCAAAGATAGTTTTGTGCAACCAACTACCCCTACCCAGGAAAGACTGTGTACAATCTGGAGCGATGTACTAGGTATAGAACGTATCGGATTAACAGAAGACTTTTTCCAACTCGGAGGACACTCTCTATTAGCAACAAAACTAGTTTCGCGGATTCGTGACGAGTTTCAAATCGGGTTGCCATTGCGAACAGTTTTTGAATATCCTACCGTAGCTGGTCAAGCTGAACAAATTGAATTACTAAGTGCCAACAGGGATACAACAACCCAAAATATGTGTATCCCACTTGCCGGCAGAGAAAACCTACCCCTCTCATTTGCTCAACAAAGACTGTGGTTTCTCGATAGGCTGGAACCTAACAATCCTGCTTACAACATCGTCGTTGGCTTTCGCATGGAGGGATGTTTGCATCACTCAGCCTTAGAACGGAGTTTACAAGAAATTGTCCAGCGCCACGAAGTGTTACGCACGACTTTTTCTCAGGACGAGTATGGGAATGCCATTCAAATCATCCATGAATCAAATCATGTATCAATCAGCACAACTGATTTAAGCGATTTATCTGAAGAAGAACAGGAGAAACAACTTCAGAAAGTTGTGATGCAAGAAGCGTTGCGTCCTTTCAATCTTGAGATTGGTCCTTTGCTACGGGTTCATCTGTATCGGTTAGAAGAGAATGTGCATGTGTTTGTAGCGGTCATGCATCACATTATTTCCGATGCTTGGTCGTTGGGAATTATGGTCAAAGAATTATCCCAGTGTTATACAGCTTTTTGCTCCCGTGGTGCATCCCCTTTACCTCCATTATCTCTGCAATACGCTGATTTTGCTCATTGGCAGCGTACTACCTTTGAGCAAACGCAACTGCAACAGCAATTAGATTATTGGAAGCAGGAACTTGGTGGAGAAATACAGCCTTTAGAGTTGCCTTGTGATTTTCCTCGTCCAGCCATGACTGGTTATGATGGGCGCGAAATCTCCTTTGAGATAGAGCATAAACACTACAAAGGCTTTAAGCAGTTATGCGAATCTCAAGGTGCTACTTTATTTATGGGATTGTTAGGGGTGTTTAAAACGCTATTAATGCGTTATTCCGGTCAACACGACTTATTAGTTGGAACCCCAATTGCCAACCGCAATCGCAAACAGACAGAAGACCTGATTGACTTTTTTGTCAATACCCTTGTTATTAGAACCGATCTGAGCGACAATCCCTCCTTTGCAACCTTGCTCAAGCGCATCAAAGAGAAAACTCTCCAAGCTTATGCTCATCAGGATGTGCCTTTTGAAAAACTGGTGGAAGAATTGCAACCAGAGCGAAATCTCAGCCATAACCCCTTGTTTCAGGTGATGTTTGTTTTGCAAAATGCACCAATAGGAGAGCTGAAATTACCTGGTCTAAGCCTAACACCCCTGGCTATGGAAAGTACGACCGTCAAGTTTGACTTGAGTTTGTCGATAGCGGAAACAGAACAGGGACTTCAGGGAAGCTGGGAATATAACACTGATTTATTTGATGCAACTACGATTGCCCGGATGGTTGAGCATTTCCAGACCATGCTAGCAGCAATTGTCGCTAATCCTCAGCAACGTCTCACAGAATTGCCTCTCCTCACAGCTACTGAGCAATATAAGTTACTGCAAGATTGGAATAGTACTGTTGTAGAACCTTCCCAACCGTTGTGTATCCATCAATGGTTTGAAACACAAGCCGAATACACACCAGATGCTATAGCAGTGGAGGGGGAACAGCAACTCACTTATCGGGAATTGAATGAACGTGCAAACCAACTGGCGCATCACCTGCAATCTTTGGGAGTCAAACCCGAGGAGTTGGTAGGTCTTTGTGTGGAACGCTCTTTAGAAATGGTCATAGGAATGCTGGGAGTCCTCAAGGCTGGTGGGGCTTATGTACCCTTAGACCCAACCTATCCCCCAGAACGTCTAGCTTTTATGCTAGAAGATTCACAGGTAACAGTGCTATTGACTCAGCAGAAATTAGTTTCAAATCTGCCAAAGCATCAAGCCTGTGTGGTGTGCTTAGATACAGACTGGTTAACCATCTCCGTAGAGAGTAAGGAGAATCCAGTGAGTCAAGTTCAGCCCGAAAACTTGGCTTACATGATTTACACCTCTGGGTCTACAGGAAAGCCCAAAGGGGTCATGGTTCAGCATAATTCTCTAGTCAATTATACGCAGGCAAGAATAATTGAGTGTGGGTTAAGCAGTCGTGACCGGGTACTACAATTTGCTTCAATTAGTTTTGATGGAGCTGTGGCAGAAATTTATTCCTGTCTAGCTTCTGGTGCAACTTTGGTGCTACGTACCGATCAGATGCTAAGTTCAGTAGCCACATTTGTACAAATGTGCCAGAATCATCAGCTAACAGTGATTGAATTACCTACAGCCTACTGGCATCAAGTCACTTTTGAATTAGCAGAGGGGAATGTGGTGCTCCCTAAATCTCTGCGAGTGGTGGTGATTGCAGGCGATCGCCTACTTTCAGAACGGGTAGATGTCTGGAGAAAATGTGTGGGAGAGTACCCCCAACTGGTGAATGAATATGGACCCACGGAAACGACAGTCTCTGCAACCAGTTATCATTTGTCTCAGTTGCAGTCAGCAACCCTGAGTGGGCGAGAAGTCCCAATTGGAAAACCCTTGCCTTCTTTACAAGTTTACATACTAGATCAAGATCTACAACTCGTCCCCATTGGTGTACGAGGTGAACTGTATATCAGCGGTGTTGGTCTTGCCAGGGGTTACTGCGATCGCCCAGATTTAACAGCACAAAGCTTCATCCCCAACCCCTTTAGCCAAGCACCAGGCGATCGCCTCTACAAAACAGGTGACTTAGTGCGCTATTTACCAGACGGTAATATCGAATTCCTTGGACGGATTGACAACCAGGTGAAGATTCGCGGCTTCCGCATCGAACCGGGAGAAATTGAAGTTGTACTAGCGCAACATCACCAAGTACGAGAAGCGATCGTTGTCGTCCTGGAAGATGAACCAGGAGAAAAGCGGGTGGTAGCATATGTCGTTCCTAACCAGAACGAACTAGATACTAACAATTTGCGTGCCTTCCTTAAAGAAAAGTTACCTGCATACATGGTTCCCTCAGCATTTGTGATGCTAGATGCTTTACCCATGACACCCAATGGCAAAGTAGACAGAAAAGCATTACCTACACCCAGCGCAGATAATGCATACTCTAGCAAACACATTGGGCCTCGAACATCATTGGAGTTCAAGTTGGTAGAACTGTGGGAGGAAGTCCTTCAAATGAGTCCCATTGGTGTGACCGATAATTTCTTTGACTTGGGTGGACATTCTCTGCTTGCAATTCGTTTAATAGCCGCAATAGAAAAACGTTTAGGGTGTAGTCTTACCGTTGCTACCTTTTTCCGTGAAGGAACCATAGAAAAGATTGCACTTCAATTAGAACGAACTCATGAATTGAATGATTCCAATGTCTTGCTTCCTCTGCAAACAAAAGGCGATCAACCCCCACTCTTTCTAGTACATCCAGCGGGTGGTTATGGCTTATCTTACTCTGTTCTGGCTCATACCCTTGGTCAAAACCAACCACTTTACGCCCTCCAATCCCGTGGTTTAGATGGAAAACAGCAGCCTTTAAATACCATTGAAGCAATGGCTTCCACTTACATCAAGGCAATTCGAGAAATACTTCCTGTTGGTCCCTATTTTATTGGTGGCTATTCTTTAGGGGGATTAATTGCCTTTGAAATGGTTTCCCAATTGGAAACAGCAGGAGAACAGGTAGCAAATCTCCTAATTATCGATACCCATCCCCCATTAGCTCATAGTGAAATAGAGACTCAGCCAGATGATGAGGTAGCACTCCTTGTCTTCATTGTTGAACAAATTGGACTTTACTTTAATACAGCTATCAAGATTTCCTACGATCAACTGGTCGTCATGAATGAAGCACAGCGATTAGAGTACGTATTGCAAATCTTACAGCATCATCAACTAATTGCACCAAATTCAGGAAAGAACCTCATCACAGGCTTAGTGAATGTTTACAAAGCCAATTTACAAGCAAGTCATCTTTATCACCCACAACAAATTAAAGCTTCTATTTCTCTATTCAAAACTCCCACACTAGCAGAACATTTCCCCAAAGACTCTACTTTAGGTTGGGGCAAATTAACTAGTGGAAAAATGCAGGTTCACACAGTACCAGGGAATCATGAAAGTCTTCTTCAAGAACCTCATGTTCAGAAATTGAGTGCAGTTATTCAAGAAGTTCTGCAAGCAAGTTCTCAATTCTAAGTGCTTAGACAGAATTAATGACACAGGTTGTCTTTCTGTTCCCAACTTCCAAAACCCTAATTATGAGAGAGCAGGAGATATATTTATTAACCCTGCTCATACCAATTCACTATCAATTTGATATGCGTAGCAACTAAAGAGACAAGGAGGACAGGGGGGACAAGGGGGACAAGGGGGACAGGGGGATGAATTTGTATCAAGAGTTTAGTGAAGTGGTATCACTCAATAAAGCTTAAACACAACTATGAAGACCACTACAAAACGGTAAAATAAAATGAATAGCAATACACTCTATCAAGAGCAACTCAAATATAAATACAAATACAAAAAGTATAAGTTTGCTCATTCTATCCAAAAAGAGATAAAAACACTAGCAAAACTTGATAATTGGCATGGTATTCAAGCTTTGTTAGAAGATTATTTCTTGATTCTTACGAGTATATTACTCACATATTATATTGGCTGGTATTTTTATCCTTTAGCAGTGCTAATCATTGGTGCTCGCCAGCGAGCTTTAGCAACTTTACTGCATGAAGCTAGTCATAATACCTTAGCAAGAAATAAATATCTTAACTTTGTTTTAGGAACTTTTTTCTCTGGTTATTTCATTTTACAAACTTTTACAGGATACAGAAAATCCCATGTATATTACCATCATCGATATTTAGGGCATCCTATCTTAGATCCTGACTTTTATTTTCATATTTCAGAAGGGTTGTATAATCATGAAAACTCTATTGGTTTTTACAAAAAAAATATAATTATGCCACTATTTTTAGTAAAAGTTCCAAAATATCTTCATGCATTAATTCAACAGAGATTATTAGTCAAAGAATCCCAGCATGCTGAGACTATATTTATGTGTCTTTATCTTCTGATGATTACAATATTATTTTGGCTTTTAAATTGTCAGAATATTATTGTATTATTTTGGATTATTCCCTATTTAACTACATTTCAAATTATCGGCTGGTTTATAGAACTTAGCGAACACTACCCCTTAGTAGGAAATAATGACATAGATATTTACATGACACGCAATCGCCAAAGTCATTGGTTGGAAGGATTTTTCTTGAGTATTCATAATGAAAACTATCACCTAGACCATCATCTAAATCCATCTACTCCTTTTTGGAACTTACCTCAGGCTCATAAGATTCGTTTACGAGATTCTAATTATGCAAAATTAAACCAATCAACAGGAGGAATCTTTATCTCAGCTAATGATTTTCCAAGTATATTAAAGAGACTCGTTGAACAAGTAAAAACATAATAAATTCATGTACGATAAGGGTATAATGTTTTTGTTACTCAAGTTAAATATTAATAGAGACTTTGATCAAAAAAATTGTTGTTATTAGGTTTTACAATCATGAAAATATCACAATCTTTAATGGAACCATGGTTTTTGAAATATCAGGGAGCACCATATAATTTAGCAGAAAGTGGAGTTGATAGTCTGAATTTAGAAGAGTTACTCAATTTAACAAATGTTGCAACAGCAGATTTACTAAAAATTAGCCTAGCCAATAATGATACTCATGGCTCTTTAAATTTGAGAAAGACTATAGCCTCCTTTTATGAAGAAATAGATCCTGATAAAATTTTGGTCACTCATGGAACTACTGAAGCTATTTTCATGTATTTTCATATTCGGTATAAACCTAAAGCAAATGTTGTCGTTTTTTTTCCTGCTTTTGAAGTTTTATATCAAATACCACAGTATCTTGGCTATGAAGTCCGCTTCCTCCAACTTTCTGCGGAAAATAATTTCCGACCTGATTTAGAGAAACTATCCAATTTAATCGACGATTCTACAGAGGTTATCGTCTTGAATACTCCTCATAATCCTACTGGAATTAGATTCTCAGAAACAGAAATTCAAACAATCATCAATTTAGCAGAAAAGCATAATTGTGAAATTCTAGCAGATGAGCATTATAGATTTATGAATTATGACAATACCGATATCATCCCTTCTTTGATAAATAGATCTTCAAAAATAGTGTCTTTAGGCTCAACTGGTAAATGTTTTGGTTGTATTGGTCTACGCACCGGATGGATAATTGGTTCTCAAGAATTAATCGACTCCTGTCGTGATTTCAAAGATTATACAACACATACAATTTCCCCTATCAACGATTTTCTTATCCAATCTGTCTTACAAAATTGGTTAAAAATAGTACCTAGATATAAAGAACGGATTCAGCAAAACTTACAGCAATTACGTACTTTTATATACCAGCATCGAGACTTAATAAATTGGGTAGAACCACAAGCTGGAATTGTTGCCTTTCCATTTTTTATTAAACAATCAATTAACAGTCAAGATTTTGCTCAACAATTAGTAGAAAAAACTGGTGTACTGGTTCTGCCAGGCGAAGCTTTTGGTATGCCTGGTCATTTTAGAATTTGTTTGGGAGTTGAACAGAAGATGTTCTGCGAGGCTTTGAATCTTTTTTCTTTGAATCTTTTTTCAGAGTTTATTGCTGCGCAATATTGTTAACGTGTTCCCCACTCCCCACTCCCTATTTTCATATTTTAATCGTGAGTCATTCCTATGAATCTGAAAGATGCAAAAGCAATAGTTACTGGTGCTGCTAGTGGAATTGGGCGTTGTATCGCTCTAGAACTTGCCCGTGCAGGTGCCCATGTTATTGGTGGCGATATTGATATGGATGGACTGAAAGAACTAGAAAATGAAAGTGCCGATTTACCAGGAAAAATCTATGGTGAACATTTAGATGTATCCAATGAATCATTAGTAAAAACTTTTATTGAACAAGCTTTTCAAAAACTTGGTTCTGCTAATATTCTGGTTAACAATGCTGGTATTTTGCGAGATGGTTTACTTGTCACTCGTGAGGATGAGGGTTGGTTGCGTAAACTGCCAACGGCACAATGGAAACGAGTCATTGATGTCAATTTAACTGGTCCCTTCTTAATGGCACGAGAGTTCGCTGCAACTTTGATAGAGATGAATATTTCCCCTAGTTTGATAGTGAACATATCTTCAGTAACGAGTTCTGGTAATCCTGGTCAATCCAATTACAGTGCCTCTAAGGCGGGTCTTGATGCCCAAACACGCACTTGGGCGTTGGAATTAGCTCCTTATGGATTTCGGGTTGCAGGTATAGCTCCCGGATTGACGCATACACCTATGTTGAGTCATGTATCTCCAGAAGCGCAAGCAGAGATGATTTCTAAAATACCTTTACGTCGTATGGCTCAACCTTATGAAATTTGGCTAGCGATGCGTTTTATTATTGAATGCGACTATTTTACTGGTAGTGTGATTGAAGTGAATGGTGGAGCAAGGTTCTAATTTTTGCTTGCGAATCTCCAGAAGGTGCATAATTGGCGATAATTCCTTGAGCTATTTCCTCTACTCTTTGCACCAATTCCTGTGGTGTTACCACTTTAACATTGCCAGCAAACCCAACAACCCATCTCCACAAATCAAAATCATCTAATGTCCACTGAGGAAATATTGCTTGAAAACGATGAGGAAAATTGCGATCGCCAGTTTTAGCGAGGCAAAATAAAGACTTGGGAAGATTACTGGTTGTTTTGTGAATGGGTGGGGACATTTTCATGTGGACAAACCGTTTTGTACCTTCGGTAATAAAGGGATAAATCCGATCATTAAACCAAAGTTCCACTGTCACGCAGACTTGAGTGCGCTTTTTGACATCAGAACTGAGAAATAGTTTTTGATCGGTGCTGCTATTCCCCAAATGCATCCCTGCACCAGCTTTAAATAATTTTTGTAATTTTTTTAATGCTTTTTCCTGTTCTTCTCGGCGGCGTTGTTGGGTTTGGGGTTTACCTAAAAATAACCTATCCAGACGTTCAAATCGCAGTAAACCAGAAGTTTCACCACTCACACACTCATAACCTAAATACCAAGCAAAATTGGCGAAAACCATTTGCAATGGATAGGCTAAGAAAAAGTCTTTTTCATCGCCGTCATATCTACCCACACCTGCAAAGCGTTTTAACTCCAGCAGTCTTCCTTCGACAATTGCTGTTTCCAACTGGGAGAGATTCTTACTTAAGGCACTACTATGGAGATATTTAGGATCTACAATAGAGCTATTAGCGATCGCTCTGACTGGATAAATATTTTCTGTATTTTCAATAATGTGTGTTTGTAACAAGCGTTGCTTAAAGGTTTCGTAGATTGCTAAGGCTTGGGGGTCATTTAAACTATGAGCTTGGGATTGAATAATATCAAAAACTTTGATTAATTCTGGTTGAGATAGGATACCTGTGCCAGCAAAATAACCGTTACGTATAGGAAAATCAGATAAGAGTTTATAAGGTTTTAAAACTTTTTCAATATCTTTACGAATTGTCGCTTTTTCTCTCCACTTACAATGTGGAGACGCATAATTGGAAACGGAATTGCTGTGAAAGATTTAAAAAAATCAACTTGTCCCCACCGATTGGGTTAATTCCGAAGAATTGAAAAAATTATGGTACCTGAAATTGAGATGATTATTCTAAAAATGCAGTTTCAGGTATTTCTAATTATTAATAAAAATCAGTTATAGCGACCTAAATCATTCGTGAAAAATGAGAAACCCGGTTTCTTTGAAAAACCGGGTTTCTAAGATTTTTGATTTTTAAAACTCATCTAGAACTGCTATATTAATGAAAAGGCAAAAATTATCTATTCAGTGGCTCTCCACATTGAGAACAAAATTTGGAACTAGCTATATTCATCCGACCACAATTGGAACATAAAATAGAATTTTCAACTAAAGCTTGAAAGGGTGGAGAGCTATTGTTAATATTGGTAGAATCTGATTCAGCAGGTACGTTAGTCCTCAGTGATTGATACAGCTCATCAAGCCTTGCTTCAACATTCTGGGACATAGCAGTGAAATAGACATAAAAACTACCACTGGCAGATGGTTTGTCTGTAACCTGACCATAAATATCTTCATTAGTTTCTGCTGGATGATTTGGGGGTAACAAGTTTAGCTTAATTTTGCTTAATGCTGAAGGGATCTCCCCATCCATATGAGCGCAGCGAACCAGTGCACCTGTTTGCGAAAGCTTAACTAAACTTCCTGTGCAGACGGTTTCACCAATCTTTTTGCCATCCAGAACTACGTACTGTACCGGGATGGCTTGGGGAAGGGAATAGAAAATCTCTTGTTGTTGCGTTAGAAAAAGATTGTATTCCCCTGTGATCCCGGCGACGTCATAGATTGTGATTGGCTGTTTCACTCCTTTGAGTTGTACTTCCTTTTGCCCATTGATTCTCACAATAGATCCCGCTGCTTTTAAAGTCGTCTCAGAAATGAGAATTTGACCACCTAAGGTACAAGATTCTATTCGGTAAGCTAGGTTCACCTGACTACCAACTAAACCATACTTAGCGCGTTTTTCTGAGCCAATATTTCCTACTACGACAATGCCAGTATTAATGCCAATGCCCATTTCGAGTTTTGGCAGTTCCCACTCTTGCATTTGTTCATTAACACTAGCCATTGCCAATTGCATTTCAATCGCACAGGCAACCGCCCTGGCTGCATCATCTTTTCTAACAATGGGGGCACCAAAAACAACCAAGATTCCATCGCCGAGAAACTCATCAATTGTTCCTTGGTACTTAGTAATCACATTTGCCATGCAATCTAAGTAGAAGTTAAGAATCTTAATAACTTCTTCAGGAGATAATCTTTCAGCCAGGCCAGTGAATCCTCTTAAATCAGAGGTGAGAATGGTAACTCGTTGCCTCTCACCACCGAGTTTTAATCCTTCAGTGTTTTCCAGTAAATTGGCTACTATTTCATCACTCAGGTAACGGCCAAAGATCTGGCGAATCAGTGAGTTACTTTTTCCTAGCTCTATGTTAGCCTTAGCTAAGGAGTCGGTGCGTTCTCTAACACGGAGCTCTAATTCTTTTGAAGTTTGACGTAGCCGACTAAAAGACAAGGATACCCCCATTACACCTAAACTGAAGATTCCTCCCAACGTAATAAATGATCCCATCAAGGTGTTATTTGTCTGCTCTTTTAGACTATCTAGGGGCTGAATAAACTCCCATGCTCCTCTAACATCGCCTATTTTCCAATCTTTTTTGGGACTATCAGGTCTAGTATTATGACAAGCAACGCAAGTCGCATTCATCACGCTGGCTGTTGCATATCGCAATGAGAGATGACCTTGGTAATGCTCAATGCGAAAAAATGGCTGATTGGGATTTTGTCTCAAAGCAAGAAGCGCATTTTTCTCAAAATCGTCTTTGACCCCACCTTCGGGTTTTCGGTAAGAAAAGGGGAAGTCACTATAGAGTCGATAAAGTGTTCCAGGGTTTTTTTGACTGATGTTTTGGCTGAGATCCTGCCCGAGTTCAATAGCGTATGTTGCTGGGATGGGGATTCCACCCGGATGACCTATGTAGTCAGGGCGAACATCAATGCCAGGAATTGTTGTTACACGATCAACAACCCGTTGGCTGTAGAGATTGACTCCCTCCTCAATGGATTGCATAGTTAAATCTGCATTCTTTAGTGCTTGTGATTCTATCAGGTTGTTCGACAAATAAAATATATTGGACAATGCTGCCCCTACTCCTATACACAATAGAATAATCAGAATGAGGACAGTTCTCTCGAAGATCTGCTTGAGAAAAAATTGTAAGGCTCTTGAAATTAACTGCTGCATAACATCTTTCTACTTCCTGGTTCTCTTTTTACAATATAATCATCAACTTCCCTGAGGTGCTTTCCTGCAGGAAGAGAAAAAGAAGATGTGAAAATCAAGAGACAAGGTGGCGTTGCACAATTCATCTCCCAAATTGTGCAACACCATTTATTTTGCACGACTACTTAGCAGTTTTGCTTTTTCTTCAGGTGTCATTTGTTTCATACGTAAAAACGCTTTTGCTATTTTTTCAGTACGTCCTGGTTGGGTTTCTTTTGTGAGTAGAAGCTGTGTGACTTTCTCGATTGTGAGAGATGCAAATAGTTCTCTCAATGAAAGATCGATAGAGAATACCTTTTTGATGCGAGCATGAATTTGTGCTGCAATTAGAGAATGTCCCCCAAGGTCGAAGAAGTTATCTTTTACACCCACCTTCTCAACCTGAATGAGTTCCTGCCAAATTTCTATTAATGCTTCTTCAATGGCATTTCTGGGAGCTGTAAAATCTTCTCTGGAAGAAACCGTGGGTGTGGGTAAAGCCCGCCGATCTACTTTGTTATTGGGTGTAAGAGGCATGGCATCTAAGTACACCCAACCGGAAGGAATCATGTATTCAGGTAATTTCTCTAACAGATATGCCCTGAGGTTTGAGGGATTGAGTCTCTCAGCATTGGGTTTGGCGACAAGGTAAGCAATGAGTTTTTTGTCTGTGGGCGTATCTTCAAAAGGTTGGACAATGGCTTGGGAAATCGCTGGGTGATTGCCTAAAACTGTTTCGATCTCTCCCAGTTCAATCCGGAAGCCACGGATTTTAACTTGGTAATCTAAACGACTGAGAAACTCTATTTCACCATTGGGGAGAAAACGTGCTAGGTCACCTGTCCGATACAATCGCCCTCCTGGATCTTGGGAGAAGGGATTGGGGACAAATCGGTCTGCGGTCAAATTGGGGCGTCCTCGATAACCCCGTGCAACTCCATCACCACCGATAAATAATTCTCCCACAACTCCCTGTGGAAGAGGATTTCCGGCACTATCTAGAATGTAAGTGGAGGTGTTGGCGATCGCTTGACCAATTGAAAGTGCGTCTTCTGGCTGTTTCACTTGGTTAATGGTAGACCAAATGGTGGTTTCTGTAGGACCGTAAACATTCCATAGTTCTACCCCAAAGTTGAGTAATGATTTTGCCAATTCCACTGACATGGCTTCCCCTCCACAAAGAACGCGAAAAGAACCCTTGGGTTGCCAGCCTGCAGTTAGCAGTAATCGCCATGTGGCAGGGGTTGCCTGCATGACTGTTGCCTGGTATTGGTGTAGCAATTGAGCTAACTTATAGCCATCGCGGACTGTTTCACGTTCTGCGACAACTAACCGCGCTCCTGCAATTAAGGGTAAAAATAGCTCTAGGATAGAAATGTCAAAGGTTGTGGTCGTGACTGCAACAAAGGTATCATGAGCAGAGAGTCCTGGTTGTTCACGGAAGCTCAGGAGGAAGTTAGCAAGGGCTTTGTGAGGTATTTGCACTCCTTTGGGTCGTCCGGTGGAACCGGAGGTGTAAATCACGTAAGCTAAGTGATTGTTGCCTGGAACAGCAGCCAAAGCGGACTCTGGCGGTTGAGAAACTGTGAGATTTTCCGTGTCAAGGAGCAGTTTTTGGGCTGAGGAAGCGGGCAGTTGGGAAGCAATTTTCTCTTCTGTGATGATGATTTGGGCTGCACTATCTGCCAGCATGAAATCTAGGCGATCGCGCGGGAAGGATGGGTCGAGGGGGACAAAGGCAGCGCCTGCTTTTAAAATGCCAAGCAGTGCAACTAGTAAACCTGCGTGACGTTCTAAGCACACTGCAACCAATGTTTCCTGGGTGATTCCGAGTTGCTGCAGCACCTGGGCAACTTGATCAGATTTGTGCTCTAATTCTCCGTAGGTAAGCCAGGTTAAATCCCTGAGAACCGCTGGTGCATCGGGTGTAAGAGATGCCTGTTGACTGAAGAGTTCGTGTACGGTAGTCATAGATGTATAAGTTGTGCTTCTACCCTGTGTTTGCACAACTGCTTGTACTTCAGTTTGGCTTAACAGACCGATGTCGCCGACAAATTCTGCTGCTTCAGTAAAATTGTGGAGAATTTGAGTCAGGTAATGTAGCATTTGTTCTCGCTCGCCTTCACTGCCAATATTCTTTTGGAAGGCAATTTTTAAGGTGAATTCTTCTCCTGGAAGTGCATAGAGGGTGACGGGATAATGTGTTTGTTCCAACGATTGCACAGAACTGACAGACAGTTCGCTTTCTTGTTGTCGCAGACTGTCGTCCACTGGATAATTTTCGTAAACTACGATGGATTCAAATAATGGTTGTCCCCGTGGAATGTCGCAAAAACCTTGAATGTCTACTAGGCGAGTGAAGGAATATTGATTGATTTGCGAAGTGCGATCGCGCAGTGTTTGCAACCACTGTTTTAAAGGTGTTGCCTCATCTACAACCACACGTAAGGGTAGTGTGTTAATAAACAAACCTACCATTTCATCTGAACCAAGTAATTCCGGCGGGCGTCCCGATACAGTGACACCAAAAACCACCTCATTGGCAGCACTATAGCGACTTAGGAGAAGACTCCAAGCTGCTTGTACTAAGGTATTAAGAGTGACATGATTTTTCTGGGCGATTGCTATCAGTTGCTTGTAAGTTTGGGGAGTGAGAGTTGTTTGTAAAGTCTGGTAGTCAGAAGATTGGGCAGATTTTAGTCCCAAGCTGGTTGCTGCTTGCAAACCGCCTAGTTCCTGACGCCAGAATGATTCTGCATCAGCTGATTCCTTAGCATTCAAATAGGCGATAAAGTCGCGGTAAAGGGGTGGTGTGTGCAAGTCGAGGTGTATTCCCTCTTCACCATAAAAGGCAAGCACATCACGGAAAATCAAGGGTAAAGACCAACCGTCAAGCAACAGATGATGATGAGTCCACAAAAATCTCCACTTTTGTTCCTCAGTCCTCACTAAAGTCAGCCGCATCAGAGGAGGGGTTTCTAGAGAAAAGCCTTGCAAGCGGTCTGTTTTTAGAAGTTGGTTCCATTGGCTGTCAACTTCTATTGTATTTGCAGACCAATCTTCATAGACAAAAGGCAAATTGACTTGTCGATGAATTCGCTGTAATGGGCGGGGTAAATCTTGCCAAACAAACGCAGCCCGTAAACTTGGATGGCGTTGGAGACAGCGTTCCCAAGCTTGTTGAAAAGCAACGGGATCAATGACTCCCCTCATTTCACCCGTGACTTGCTGGAGGTAAACCCCAGCTTCTGATTCATAGTTCGTATGGAAAAGCATTCCCTCCTGAACGGGTGCTAGTGGATAAATATCTTCCACATCAGAAGTTCCAGCGGTCACAATGGCAAGTTGTTTTGGATCGAGACTGGCGAGAGGGAAATCTGCAGGCGTCCAACTCTCGCCTTGGGTGTTGCTTTCTTCTAAGAGATGCAGAAAACAAGTATAGAACTTCTGTGCTAAATGCCGAATCGTCTCTTCCCGATGCAATGCTTTGCTAAAGACAAACCGCATTTGTAACTTACCATTGACAATGAAACCAGTCACTTCCAATTGGAAGGGGCGCATATTTTCGGGTGCGCGAGACATTCCCGCGTCTTCGACAGCGGGGACAAAGGGTGCGGTTGCCGGAAAATTCTCATCAAATTGCCCAAGATAGTTGAATAATATTCCTTGAGGAATCTTTGGCAGAAGATCGGCGAATTCTTGATGACAACTTAGCAATCCGTAGGAAAAGCCGTTATGTGGCAATCTCAACTGTTCTTTGACAAATTCTAAGTTCTTTAACAAGTCGTCCGTTTTTCTTTCTAGCTTCAAGGGGAAAAGCGAGGTAAACCAACCAACAGAATTAAAGATATCTAATTGTGTAAAGTCACTTTCCCTGCCGTGGCTTTCCAAAGCAATCATCATCTCAGATTGCTGAGTCCAGTCTGTTACCGCTGCTAGCAAGACTGTTAACAGCACTTCTTGTATGCGTGCTTTACGGGTGCGCGGTAGTTCATAAAGGAGACTTTCTGTTTCACTTTGGCTGAAATGACACTCTATTTGTGCGGCGGAATCTTCTTTGTTATCTTCTAAACGTTCTGGAAAATCAAGGGGTAGGGTGGGGCTTGACGCCTGTTGCAGCTTCCAGAAATCTAAATCTTTCTCCCAATTAGAATGATCAACCAAAAGATGCAATTGGGTTGCCCATTGAGCAAAGCTGCTTCTGTTTGTAGTCTCTCCTGTTTGCAGTGCTATGGCAAGGTCTTGCAAAATCACCCGCCAAGAAACACCATCCACTATTAAGTGATGGATAATCAGCAGGAGTTTGTTTGGTGTGTTAGCCTCAGTTTGGAAATAAACGGCACGGAAAAGGGGACCATGCTCTAAATTAAGTTGAGTCTGAAACTGAGTGGCGATCGCTTGTATATTTTTCGAGAGTTCTTCAATGCCAATTGCCCTGAAGTCAACGACATCGAAGGTGAGAATATGACCATCATCGCCAATGTACTGGGTCCAGCCGTTTACAGTTTTGCGGAATCTCAGTTTTGTCGCCTCATGATTCTGGGCAATTTGGACTAAAGCTGTCCTTAAGTCTGCAACATCCAAATCCTGTTTCAAATCCAGTAAAACCGCTTGGTTCCAATGTTCCGGTTTCACGAGTGACTGCTGGAAAAACCATTGTTGTACAGGAGTGAGAGGAATTTCACTACCTACAGGAATTAAAGAAACGGCTTGTTTTGTGGCTGATTTTGTCACATTCGCCGCCAAATCTATAATTTGTGGATGGTTAAACAAATCTCGGGGAGTGAAGTGGATACCCAAAGCGCGTGCTTTAGCAATCATTTGTAGACAAAGGATAGAATCTCCCCCCAGTTCAAAGAAGTTATCTTCGATTCCCACACGAGGAATCCGCAGCACTTCCTCCCAGATTTTTGTCATAATTGCTTCTGTCTCATTACGAGGAGATACGTAGCCTACACTTCTTACCACCTGCTCTTCTAAAGGAATAGGTAAGGCATTTAAGTCTATCTTACCGTTGGGAAGCAACTGCCAAGTATCCAAACTCACAAACAGCGATGGCACCATATAGTCGGGGAGAGTGTTGCGGATACAGGAACGTAACATCTCTTGCCAATTTTGGGGAGGGTTGTTTAATTCTACATAAGCTACCAACCGAACCGGATTATCCTCCCAAGAGTGGGCTTTCGTTACCGCCCGCACGACCCAAGGCTGCTGTTCTAAAACTGTAACAATTTCGTTGGTTTCAATGCGGAAACCTCGTATTTTGACTTGGTTGTCAAGACGACCGAGAAACTCGATTGTACTATCAGGCAAATACCTGGCTCTGTCTCCTGTACGATAAATGCGATCGCCTAAATTCTGAGAAAATGGATTTGGTAAAAATCTTTCAGCCGTGAGTCTTGGTGCATTCCAATAACCACGAGCTAATTGTTCTCCGGCAACATATAATTCACCAGGTGTGCCAATGGGTACTGGTTGCAAATTGCGATCAAGTATGTATAAACGAGTGTTGGGTACCGCCTCACCGATGGGGAGTGTAGCAGTATTTTCACTGTCTCTACAGTAGTGAAAAGCAACATCAATGGTGGTTTCAGCAGGACCGTAAAGGTTAATGAGGGGAAGACTCAGAGTCTTTTGGAACTGATCCCACACTCGTTGCTTAAGCGCCTCACCACCGCTGAACACCAGTCGCAAACTGGAACATTCAGAAAACCCTGGTTCACTCAGAAGAATTTCTAAAAGGGTAGGGACGACCTGCAACAGAGTGATATTTTCATTTTGAATTGTTTCAACAAGGTAAGTACAATCTTGATGTCCTCCTGGTTTTGCCATGACAAGTTTTGCACCTGTCATCAACGCTGCCCAAAATTCCCATACAGAAGCATCAAAACTGAATGGTGTTTTTTGTAACACTACATCAGACTGGCTAACAGCAAAGGTATCTAAAAACCAAGCCATATGGTTTGCTAAGGCATGATGAGAGATAGCAATGCCTTTAGCTCGTCCGGTTGAGCCGGATGTAAAAATGATATATGCTATTTGCTCGCCTAATGCTGGTATTTCTAAATTTGTGGAAGCGAGGCGAGCAATTTCTGAGTCTAGAGTATCCAAGCATAAGCATGTGGACAAATCATTTAACGTCGAGACTGCCAAATCTGAATGAGTCAGGACAATACTAGCTTTTGCATCTTGGAGCATTGACTGGATGCGGACAGGGGGATAATGGGGATCAATAGGCACATAGCAACCACCCGCCTTCATCACAGCCAAAATCGCGCAAACCATATCTAGAGAACGTTCTAGGCAGATTCCCACGGGTTTGTCAGTACCAATCTCATACTGTCGCAAAAACCGTGCTAATTGATTTGCCTTTTGGTTTAATTCGCTATATGTCCAGGTTTGTCCTTCATAGCTGACAGCGGGTAAGTCTGGTGATTTTGCTGCCCAGCTTTCAAAAATCTCGTGTACGGATTGGGAAGTAGGATTTCTGTTCTCTATTTCCTGTTCCCTATTCCCTATTAAGGATTCGTAAGTATAGTTAGCGAGGGGATCAGCAACAACTGCAGCACACATTCTCTCACAGTCGTTAGCAATTGTCGCAACTTGGCGATCGCCAAACTCATGACGATTGTATGTGATATTAAACAGTAACCTTCCCGAATCAACTTCTTCACTCCAACTCACGCTAAAGGGAATATTGGTTTCATCAAAGGATTGGGACTGAATTAACTCTACATCCCGCAGTTCCAAAAGTCCTTTGTAAACATGGAAGTGGACAAAGTTAAAGGAACTTTCGTAAAGTGGTAGACCCCTGTGCATCCGTTGAATTTCGGCAATGGGGAAACGACGATGAGGCATCATTGTCTGTTCGGCGTGGAAGGTTTGATGGATTAAATCAACCCACGAACCGCCAGCAAGCTGGAGGCGGAATGGTACAGTGTTCAGGAAAAGCCCTAAAACTCTCTCGCCATCTTCTGCTTCTGGTCTGCCATTGCTAACGAGTCCGGTCACAACTTCTTCTTCCCCAGAGTAAAAAGCTAGCAACCGCAGATGTACAGCCAACAAAACTGTCCTTAAGGGAACACCCAACTGATTTGATAGGGCTTTCATCTGTTGAGAAAGCTGTTGTGACAGTGCAATGTCAATTTTAGCCATCTGCCCTGGTAATTCTTTGTTAAGATTACCGGGTAAGCGGGGAAGCTGAGTAAATGGGATGTCTGCAAGTTGCTTTTGCCAAAATGACCTTTGACTTTCGTCAGTGAGAGCTTGTTGCTCTAATGCCACAAACCGGGAATACTGGAGAGTGGGGGGTGCTGGCAGTGATGGCACTTTACCATCCAGAAGATGGAGATATAAGTGAATGAGTTCGGCCATAAATTGCGCCAAACTCCAGCCGTCCATAATGGCATGATGCAGTGCAAAAGTCGCTTGCACAATATTTTGGTCAAGTTGGTGAAGATAAAATCTCACAAGTGGTGCTTTTGACCAATCAAATTTATTTTCTCTTTCTTGTTCAATGAATGATTGTAAATAGGTTTCATGTTCTGATTCTGACAAAGAAGTTAAATCTGTAAATTGAATTTCTGTAGGGACTTCTTTGAGAATTGCTTGCAGCGGTTGAGAGAATTCTCCTAAATAGAATGCTGTCCGCAATACCTGATGTCTAGCAAACATTTGTGTGTAAGCTTGCTGCCAAACTTTCAGGTCAAAAGGCATCCGCATGCGGAAACTAAAAACGTCATTATAAGCTGTTGCACCTTCAAAATAATCGCTATGAAAGAGCATTCCTGCTTGCAATTGAGCAAGTGGGTAAGCATCGACAGCTATTTCTTGAAGTTTCTCAAAGTCTTGAGATGCAATGAGACGAAATGGTTTCTCATCACTAGCACCTGCTGTGAAACCTGATTTCTCAGATACAACTGAGGCGGCAAGTTCTGATAGTATGGGATGGGAGAAAACTTGCTCTAGTTTTAGTCTTAGTCCTGCTGCTTCTGCTAGGGAACATACACGAATGCTGCGAATGGAATCGCCACCTAAAGCAAAGTAATTGTCCAAGCGTCCGACACGATTAACCCCAAGGACTTGTTGCCAAATTTTGGCGAGAATTTGTTCTTCTTCTGTTTCGGGAGGAACGAAACTGACTGCAAGATTTTCTCTTAAGAATTCGGGTTTAGGCAGTGCTTTCCGGTCAATTTTTCCGTTGGGGGTGAGGGGAAATTTATCGAGGTAAATAAACCGCGAAGGCACCATGTAATCTGGTAGACTTTGTTGTAAATGATTTCGCAGTGTTTCGATGCTTGGTTGTGTGCCGAGATTGCAAACTAAATAAGCAATCAATTGTTTTTCATGATCGTCTCCTGAGTGAACCACAACAATATTTTCTCGAACCTCAGGAACTTGGGAAAGAACTGTTTCGATTTCACCAATTTCGATGCGAAAACCGCGAATTTTTACCTGATCATCTATACGTCCTAAATATTCTAAGTCTCCATTGGGGAGAAAGCGTGCTAAATCGCCACTACGATAAAGACGTGCTGAGGATGGAGAAAAAGGATGGGGAACAAAGCGCTGGTCATTGATTTCCGGTCGATTGAAATAACCCCGCGTGACTCCTGCCCCCCCGACATAAATTTCACCTGTAACCCCTGGGGGAAGGAGATTTCCATGAGGATCAAGCAGATAAATTTGCAAGTCAGGTATTGGTTCCCCAATTAGGCTACCAGATGCATTTTCTAAATCTTGGCGGCTAATTGGTCGATAGGTGACGTGAACTGTTGTCTCGGTAATGCCATACATATTCACGAGGCGCGTCTTTTCACCGTTACGGTCAAACCAAGGACTCAGACTTTGTAAGTTCAGTGCTTCGCCACCAAAGATGATGAAGCGTAATTGGGTGAGTGCTTGTGAGTTTGAGGTGTTTTCTAGTGCTAGTAACTGGGTAAATGCTGAAGGTGTTTGGTTAAGGATAGTGACTTTCTGTTGTTGAAGGAGTTGGAGAAATTTTTGAGGATCGCGGCTTTCAGCATAAGGAACGATAACTAGGCGTCCACCGAAAAATAACGCCCCCCAGATTTCCCAAACGGAAAAATCAAAAGCGAAGGAATGAAAAAATGTCCAAACGTCGTTTTCGTTAAATTCAAACCAATGCTTTGTGCTACTGAACAAACGAGTGACATTATTTTGGGTGACTAACACTCCCTTAGGTTTACCTGTAGAACCGGAAGTGTAAATGATATATGCACCATCTTCTGGCTTGAGTCTATCAATAGATACTGGTGCATCACTTTCAGTAAGATATGGGGCATCCTCAGTATCAAGGCATACTATTGGAACCGATTTTGGTAAAAGTGAAGATAGCAAAGTTGTTGTTAAAATCAGTTCTGCTTCACAGTCGATGACGGTAAACTCAATTCTTTCTTGCGGATAGTTGGGATCAACGGGAACATAAGTCCCTCCTGCTTTAACCACACCCAACATGGCAATAATCAAATCAAAGGAGCGTTCTAGGCAAATAACAACCCGCTGTTCTGGACCGATCCCCTGTTTTTGTAAAAATCTAGCGATTTTGTTGGAACGGCGATCTAATTCTTGATAGGTAAGGGTTTGTTGATGAAAAGTCACTGCAATCCGCTGTGGATACTGACTAGCAGCTGTGGCGAAGTTGGTAGCGATTGTTCCTTGCATCTCCTTGTTGTGAGGGGATGATAAGGAGAGATTTGTCATATTGGCGGTGCGATCGCCAGACAAAAGAGATAAGGAAGTCAAAGACGCTTTGGCATTGTGTGCCATATTCATTAAAAGATGCTGCAACTGTTCTAGCAGCAGTTCCATCCCAGCACCATCAAAGCGCTGTGAATCATAAGTTAATTTAAATAGAAGTTCGTCACCAGGAACGACGACAAGGGTAATTGGATAATTAGTTGTTTCAAAGAAAGATACATCTGTAATATTTAGCCCAAAATCTTCTGCCTTTAAAGATTGATCAACAGGAAAATTCTCAAAAGCCAGGAGACTTTCAAACAGTGTTTGTCCTCGCGGGACATCACTCCATCCTTGGATATCCACAAGACTGGAGTGTTCAAACTCACGCATTTGGATTTGCTGTTGTTGTAGCATTTGCAACCAATAATCTAGAGTTTGCCCAGATACGGAAACACGCAATGGCAGAGTATTGATGAAGGGTCCAATCATTCCTTCCACCCCTGACAATTCTGAGGGTCTTCCCGCTACTGTAACCCCGTAGACGATATCTTCGGAACGGCTATAACGATTCAGTAAGATCGCCCAACCTCCCTGGATTATAGTATTGAGTGTAACGCTACAGCTACGTGCTAATTTTTGCAAGCAAGCAGTTTCTTCTGAGTTTACTTGTAGTCTAATTTCTACGCTTTTACTGATATTACTTTGCTTTTTAGCAGGTATCATTGATAGCGGAGTACGACTGTCGAAACCCCGTAGATAGTCACGCCAAAAAGATTCCCCTGCATGCGGATTTTTTTGTTTTAACCAAGCGAGAAAGTCGCCATAAGGACGAACTGGCGGTAACAACGCTTCTACACCTTTACAAGCAGCCTGATGTAGTAAAAAGAACTCACGCATCAAGAGTTGCATTGACCAACCATCAAGTAACAAATGATGGTGACTCCAGACCATCTGCCAAGATTGTTCATCTAGACGGATCAAAGTGACCCGCATCAAAGGAGGACGATTCAAGACAAATCCTTGGCGTCGATCTTCTGCCAGAAATTGCTGGAGGCGATTTTCTTGGGCTGAGGTGTTCAAACCCCGCCAATCTTGTTCAATCACCTGAAAAACGATTTTGCGAAAGACAACTTGTACTGGTTCCGACTGCCCTTTGGTAATGATGGCAGTGCGTAAAATCGAGTGGCGATCAATCAGAGTCTGCCATGCTTGATTTACAGTTGCAATAGAGACATTGCCTGATAAACGGCAATTTAATTGTTCAAAATAAACCGCAGATTCAGGGTTATATAGAGAATGAAAAAGTAGACCCTTTTGTAGGGAAGTGAGGGGAAAAATGTTTTCAATATTATCTTTGAGGTTCATAGTACTATCATGCAGAGATGAGGGATTTGTAGTAAGTACTTTAGTGCTTACTACAAACTTTTTTAATTGTTAATTTTGCTCAGCAATACTCAGATCTATCCTTGCTGAAATGGTTTACAGCTACGCTGTAGCCATTGATCGCCTTGTTGAAGACGTGGTAAGCGTGCCCAAGCACTTTTACAAGCCTCTTCCCGTGAAGCTTGACGTTCTGCAGTTTCGTTATGCTGCTGTCGGAAGTTTCTGCCACAATCTACAGGATTAGTTGTACCAGAGATTGTCTTTCCAGCTTTGTTTTTATAGCTATATTCAATTTTTGCACACATTCTTTTTGTTTGATGACTACCGCCGCCTGCTGCTAATGTGGGACTGACCAATGGCATAGTTAGCGTAACACCAGATAGGATTGTTCCCAAGGTAGTGAGAGTTGCAGATTGAATAAGACGCATAGTTTTATGATTCTTTTCAAGACTCCTTCACTGTATTTGCAAACCTCGACAAGATCCATGTGTATAAGTTAAGGAGAGTTAAGGTTTTTGGTAAGAGGGAATGGGGAAGGGGGAAATCTCTTGTTTTAATGTGTAGCAGAAATCAACCTATCGTTAGATCTAGTAGCGCAAGTACTGACGTAAGATATAAAATCTCCACCCTCAATCGATAGCTAGGGTGGGGAGTGTCAATACTTAGAACAAATTTTGACAGGCTAGAGCAATAGACTTGTCCGGAAACTCCAAAGCCAGACTGTTCAAAGCTTTGGGGTAAAACTTTGATATTTGCGTACAAACGTAATAATAAGAATTTGAGATAGTTACTGTT
>JAJPJF010000361.1 GCA_021324415.1 Nostocales cyanobacterium Centralia_MAG_434 | reverse complement strand
TCCCCCTTGTCCCCCTTGTCCTCCTTGTCTCCTTGTCCCCCTTGTCCTCCTTGTCTCCTTGTCCCCCTTGTCCTCCTTGTCTCCTTGTCCCTCCGGCTACTAATGTGTCACACATCCATACTGAAAAAGTGGCCTCTCTTGCAACTAGGTTGCTGAGATTTTTTTGTAGACAGCAACAGTACCCGTAGAAATCCTACAATAAGGTGGAAAATAATATCATCGATAAGTTTGTAAATACCTATGCCTCCGCGTTGGCCTCGTAAACCAGATCGCAAAGACCCTGCTTACCGCAAGTTAGATGACCGGATGAATTTTGCCGTTCATGTGGCGATCGCTGCTGCAATTAACTCTGGGTTGTGGTTTTTCCATATCTTAAGAGCCACCACTTGGGAGTGGCTACCTTGGGTGACAGCAAGTTGGGTAGCGATTTTATTCGTACATCTGATCTATATTTCTGCGATCGCTAACTACTCGCCAGACGCTTCCTAAATCCACCTGAAGATGGAATGAAGACGTGAAGAAGATTGTAACTTGTGGTGGTATGAGCCTAGATGCTTGAGCGATAATCTTAAATAGAGAGGCTTGCTACTCATTACTTAGGGTTATTTTTATGGCTAAGAGTAACACGACAGAACTACTAGAAGCCCTAGCATCTGAAATAGGCGAAAATGTTTACATGGACATTGCAAAATGGCATCTTTATCTATCAGATGCAAAATTGCATACCGTTGTAGCTGAAAAGGTGTATCCTCTAATTACATCCAATTCTGTGAACGAAGACCGAGTCACAGAAGCGTTGGGATCTATTCCAGTGAAAATCGGCAATGGAAGACGTGAAGTTTCTCTCATTGATTTTCTACCGTTGCAATGCCAAGTCAACTTAGTAGATATCCTGGAAAAGTATCAACGCGAAATCTAATTTAATTTTCATAAATCTTCTGTGAGGAAGGAAAGCTTATGACTGTGTATCCATTCCATGATGAATCCTCTCTGGCAGAAACAGTGGACAAGCTAGGTAAAGAAGCTTTGAGGTTAGGATTGATACCTAGTTTTGTAGTTCGTCATTATCCTGATATTAGTCAATACTTTATTCCTGACGAAGATTCTGAACCGTTAACAGCGGAAGAGGCTTATTTTCGGTTTAAGAAATTATTGGAACGTGGTGGTTAGATTGTTGTTATAGCAATCCTAAGAGATTCGCGAACTCAGAGTAAGCGGGTTTCTTAGGGTTACAAATTTATAACTCAAATAGGATGAATATGGTTGTTAGTTGTTCATCAAACAACTAATCAATAACCTCTCAACTATATGTATTTATATATATGGTTAAGTTGGCAAGGATAAGCCTGACTATGTCAACCTATATTGATCTGCCTTTTTTCAACTAACCACTAATCCATGTGTGACTATTACGAAAAAAGTTGGAGGATGTTGCTATGCTTTTACAACTTAAAGATTCGGGTGAATTAGTGAAGATTGTTGATGTTCAGGAATTGATCAATCCTAGCAATGATACCATTCGGGCAAAAGAACAAAAAGGCGAAGAGGAACAGCCACTAGATTCCTACAAGAAAGAAAATCTCGTTTTTCCCTCCGGAGAAAGTCTACCTCGCTGTTGGATAGATTCAGACTATAAATCAGTGATCAGTAATCAGTAAACGGTTATCAGTTATCAGCTTGATAACTGGTAACTGATCACTGTTCACTGATTTGTAACTGTCGCCACCTCACCCTCAGGACGACGAACAAAAATTTTGTCAATCCAGTAAGTCAAGATGTGAGAGAGTAAGCCTAAAGGCCCAGCAAATAAGCAGAGAATGAGTGAGTGAATTGTCCAGATTCCTGTTTTCTGTCCTTGCAAATAAATATAGCGTCCGGCGAATAAATCCATCACCAAAAAGTGAATCCAACCAGTTGCAGCGGCTTTCTCATCAGAAAAAAATCGAGCAATGTCTGCTAACTGAGGATTTGACAAAGCTTGCGCATTTTCTGGCGTGATACTGATGACAAATAGATACAAATAGGCTAGCGCTAGAGGCACAAAGGCGAGATAAGATTCCATGATCCGCTGTGTCAATTTCCATTTCGGTAAAAAAATCATTAAAAGCCAAAATGGTATAACGAAAAAATTAGCAATATTAAAAATTTGAGCAATAGACATAAATGGGGAGTTAGGAGTTAGGAGTTGATAGAGTGACTAACTGGGACTCGATTGTGGAAGGTTGTAAATCGCGACCAATGAAGACTAAACGTGTTTGTCTTGCCTCTTGTGGTTGCCAAGGACGATCATAGTATTGATCGAATCGGTTTCCTACGCCTTGTATGACTAGGCGCATAGCTTTATTAGGGACTGCAACAAAACCCTTGATTCGATAAATTTCTTGCTGTTTTACCAATTCTTCCAACTGATGCAGCAGCTTCTGAGGGTCAAAGACACGGTCTAAAATTAGGTGGGTGGAATTGATATCGTCGTCGTGGTCGTGTTCTTCTTCTGTGTCGTGGTGACTTGGACGACTGTCTAGGTTGTCTTCAACTGCGGCTTCTAGTCCCAGTAAGATAGATGGGGCAATTTGACCATTCGCTGATTCTACAATCTTCACCACCCTCGGCAATTCTTGTTTTATTAAATCCTCAACTTGAGCTTTTGTTTGGTCATCTACCAAATCAGTTTTATTCAAAACTACCAAATCTGCACAAGCAAGTTGATCTTCAAACAGTTCTTGCAAAGGTGTTTCGTGTTCTATACTATCATCTGCTAATCTTTGCTGTGCTACAGCCTGCGGATCGCTAGCAAATGTTCCATCTGCTACTGCTGCACAATCTACCACAGTAATTACAGCATCTACTGTAGCGCCAGAGCGAATTTCTGGCCAACGGAATGCCTTTACTAGAGGTTTTGGTAGTGCTAAACCAGAAGTTTCAATCACAATGCAGTCGATGCTATCTCGCCGCTTGAGTAACTGTTGCATTGTAGGCAAAAACTCTTCCTGCACGGTACAGCACAAGCAGCCATTTGTGAGTTCGAAGATGTTAGCAACAGAGTTACTATCTGGTTGTTCCATTGTGAATTCATCCGTTTCACAAACTTGACAGGACTTCAACAACTCACCGTCTATACCTAGTTCGCCAAATTCATTAACGACAACGGCAATACGTCGTCCCTGATTGTTTTGTAGTAGGTGGCGAATAATCGAAGTTTTGCCGCTTCCTAAGAAGCCTGTGATCACTGTGACAGGGATTTTGGTAGCCATTATTTAATCAGAATTTTCTACAGAAACCATGAATCAAAGCTTTTTGCATTTTGCCCCATTGCCGAGTAGATTGGCAATGAGAGCAAGTAGGTTAAGTAGATCAAGGAGAATAGAACGATAATTTATTAGGGTTGGGCATAGGGCATAGGTAGAAACAAAACACATAGTTGGCCTTATTTCCACCGCCTTTACTTAATATGACGACAACTAGGCAATAGTGTAGGGGCGATGTCTCCAAGATTACTCTAGTTCCTTAGGGTAATCCTAGAGGCACAGCCCCTACAATTAATAACAGTATTTAGTTTTCGTTAATGTGAGTGATTTTCTCACTCAAGGCTCACAGTCTTAAGGCATTTAATCAGCAGTTGCCAATTCTGTGCTGCCACGTGAGCGACGTTTTGTTAAGCTGTTGTAAAGCATTAGACCAATTGCCTTGATCAAATTGCCTTCCAACTCTTGGAACATCTTCATGTTCATGGCAAAGGCAGCGTTAGCTTCATCAACAATGTGATCAGCTATCTCATCATCAACTGGCAGCTCATCTAAAGCCTGGCGATACTTAGCTTTAAATGCTTTCTCATCTGAAATGTCTTCAAATTCGTAGAAGGCAACACCTTCGCCATCAGACATATTCATTGCTGTTTGGGCAATTCCTTTGAGGATTTGTCCACCAGATAAGTCACCTAGGTAACGGGTGTAGGAATGAGCAACCAATAGTTCTGGTTGTTTTTCAGAGATTTCCCGAATGCGCTTCACGTATGCTTCGCCTGCTGAGGACAGTTGGATTTGCTCCCGCCAGTTACCACCATAGTAATAACTGAGGTCTTGCTCTAGGGAATGCTTGCGATTTAGCTCTTGAAAGTTAATTTTGGAAACAATTGGATGGTCGCGGTGCTTCTCCATCTCCTCTTCCATTGCTGAGTAGATGAAATAGAAGTTAGCAACTAGCTTCCGGTAGGAACTTTTCTCTACAACTCCTTTTAAAAAACATTTGACAAAACCAACGTTTTCTGCCATGGTGTGGGATTTTTTGGTTCCAACACGCAATTTGGTCGCTAAATTGCTGCTCATGCTAAATTTCTCAACTTTAAAAGATTAAACTTGCCGAAAGCTTATTTGCCTACGGCGACAAAAGCTACTAAAAGGCTAGATTAGAGCTGTTTGATGAGAATTTCTATTAAAATTTTTGAAGTTGTCATAATTCGTATTTTTTCTCAATATAAGCTATCCAGCGCCAAGCATGTCAATAAGCACATGTATGGTGCAGGCACATTCTTTAGGAACCTCTTCGGAGCCAGAGACATAATTCTTGATTTTTTACTCATAAATTCAGTGCTATCACTTAATAAGTATAAAACTTAACTTTGTATAAAGTATATCAAAAAAGTAGATTTATATTAAATTTACATTCTTTTGATAAAGTCTTCACAAGAATTTCTAGCTAACTTTTAAGTGCTTTTGCTTAAAAAAAAGAGAAGCTAATATAAGGTTATAGAAATAAAAACTGAATAAATTTTGCGGATGAAAAGGCATTGCAGAGGAATTGTGTAACAAAGTTGAAAGTGTTATTCTCCATGATAATTGTGTGGAGTGTTTTGAGGAGTGTTTTAATGTATGGTTACATCTATAATTCAAGCTCCAAGCATTCTAAAGGATTCTGCGTCCAAAGCTGAAGGTAATTTCGCGTTAAACTTAATAGATCTGCCAACAACTCCCCTGTTTGGTACGGATGGCATCCGTGGGCGAGTAGGTGAATTGCTGAGTGCACCCCTAGCATTACAAATTGGTTTTTGGGCAGGGATTGTTTTACGTACCCATGCTAACAACCCAGGACCGATTATTCTGGGACAAGATTCCAGAAACTCCAGTGACATGCTGGCAATGGCTTTGAGTGCAGGCTTAACAGCAGCAGGGTTAGAGGTATGGTATTTAGGGCTATCCCCAACTCCTTGTGTTGCCTATCTCACGAGTATCAGTGATGCTATAGGTGGAGTTATGATTTCTGCAAGTCATAATCCTCCAGAGGACAACGGCATCAAAATTTTTGGTGCGGATGGTGCTAAGTTGTCCCCAACATTGCAGGCAGAAATTGAAGATCTGCTCCGTGGTAGGAAATCATCAGTTGCTGATGTAAGTCACTATGGACGGCATTACTCCCGAACAGAGTTAGTGAAGGATTATGCTGAGGCGTTGAAAAAGCCCTTGCTTAGCGCTGGAAATCTTCAAGGGATGAAGATTGTTTTGGATTTAGCATGGGGAGCAGCCGTTGAGTTAGCACCCCTGGTGTTTCAGGAAATGGGAGCAGAGGTTATCTGCTTGCACAATCAACCAGACGGCGATCGCATTAACGTTAATTGCGGTTCTACTCATCTAGAAATCCTCCAAGCAGCAGTTAAGGAACACAATGCTGATATAGGGTTTGCCTTTGATGGTGACGCTGATCGCGTTTTGGCGGTGGACAATACCGGACGCCAAGTCAATGGTGATTACATCCTCTACTTATGGGGACACAGTTTACAGCAAAAACAAGAACTGCCAGATAACCTTATAGTTTCCACGGTGATGGCAAACCTAGGCTTTGAGAGAGCATGGAAACAAGTAGGTGGAAAACTGATTCGTACAGCAGTGGGTGATCAGTACGTCCAAGCAGAAATGCTACGGACAGGCGGAATGCTTGGCGGTGAACAATCAGGTCATATCCTCTGCCGTCATTTTGGTATCACTGGAGATGGACTGTTAACAGCCTTACACTTAGCAGCGTTAGTGCAACGGGGGGGAGTTTCCCTCTCATCTATGGTTGATCAAAGTTTTCAGACATATCCACAACTTTTAAGAAATGTACGCGTAGAAGACAGGTCAAAACGCTTGGGATGGAAAGATTGCCAACCCTTGCAACAAGCGATCGCCCACGCTGAAGCAGCAATGGGTGATGCTGGTAGAATTTTGGTTCGTGCCTCTGGTACTGAACCAGTCATTCGAGTTATGGTAGAAGCCGAAGTTTCTGAATTAGCAGACTATTGGACAAATGAACTAGTGTCACGAGTTCAGCAGTATTTAGCAGCTTGAGTTAATAATTTAAATTTATTTTTTGTTTATTTAACCGTACATTGTAGAGGCACACCAGTGCTCTTACAGTGTATTTTTTTTAGCCAAAAACTACTGGAAAGCAATAACTCTAGAGTATAGGTATTGACTTTAATACCTCAGACATCTACTTAAGTATATGCTTAAGTATATTTTTAAGTTAATGTAAATAATGAACGCTATAATCTTATCTGTAGTGTTCGTTTATCATCTTAACCATAATTGCCACGCACTAGAAATGCGTTTTTAGTAGCGCTCGAGCACCTCTATATCCCTCTATTTTTGATCCCTACTTTGTATAAAAAGGGGAGCATCTACGCTTTGTCAACAGACTCATATCGGGTGAACCGGAACACGGGAGTATCCCGATTTTTCAGATTTATTTTGTAGTGCGAGCATCTTGCTCGCTAAATATATCACAATTGCGAGACGTGAGTGCAAAGCACACGCTTCGCGAACACACTACTGATATCAAAATGGGATGCTCCCGTTTTGCAAAAACAATCACTTAAGAACTTATGCTTGTTTTCGTAGTACCGCTCAAAAGTCCACAAGTCTCTAAATCTTGGGAACTTGTCACCCAGTTGTTTGAAAGATGCATGAGATCCTTATGCAATCAGACTTCACCACACTACAGAGTGATTGTTGTGTGTAACGAACGACCACGTATTGACTTTCATCATCCCAACATTAAATACATTGAAGTTGATTTCCCACCTGCAAACGAGACAGACCCGATATGTCGAGGACATACAGACAAAGGGCGGAAAATCTTAAAAGGACTGATTCACGCTCAAGAATTTTGCCCATCTCACACTATGGCGGTTGATGCTGATGATTGTGTAAGTAAGTATTTAGCAGAGTTTGTCCACAAAAACCAGCATTGTTATGGTTGGTTTATCAATAAGGGATACAAGTATCAGAATGGCAGTGATTTTGTATATATCAAAAGAAGCAATTTTTATCGAATGTGTGGCACCAGCAATATTCTCATGTATGAGTTGAATCAACTGCCTAAAAATCCAGAATATAATCGGGGCTATGGTTACTATAAGTTCTATATAGATCACGAAAAAGTAAGAGGAGATCTAATTAAAAAAGGAACTCCTCTTCAGCCATTACCCTTTGCTGGTGCTATTTATATTATTGATACAGGAGAAAATTTTTATTATGGTGCAACGAAGTTAACATTTAATATTTTTAATCGCAAACTCTTAAATCAACCAATTCGGGAAGAATTTAATTTATATCCAATGAAGAAAAATCTATTAGCAGCACTAAATTTGAGATAAGCTGATATACGTTGATCTGGCATTCTTACGTAGAACAGCACCATCATGCTGACATCAAAGTTAAAATCTAAAAGATCGAAGAAAACCAAAAAACAGGCAAAACAGGAAACTCCAACCCTCAGTATTAAGGAACGTGCAGCACAAAAGCGCAAAGCTGCAAAGGAGCGTCAAGAACTTACTAAACTAATCACAAACGCAATTTTTGTCGCTGCTTTGTTGGCTATTCCGCTAGCTTTTATAGGAGGAATAAGAGCAGTTCTTCCAACCACCTTGGGAATTCTCTGCTTAGCTCTTTCCTATAAGTACCCTCGCCAAGCCCTTTATGGCTTCATAATTTATGTGCCCATTGGCGGAACCATCACATATTATCTTGGCAGCAGTCCTGTACTTCAATTGGCAAAAGACTCCTTTTATGTTCCTGCGCTGATAGGAATTTGGCAGAGTTGTCGCAAGCAGAATCTACCTTTGATTATTCCCCAGGGGATTAAAATTCCACTATTTATTTTATTGGGATCGTGTTTGATAACACTGATATTCGTGAATGGTTGGCAGCAGTTCAACCCTCCTGCTGTCGGAGTCTTTCAAAAAGAGTCTCACGAACAACCCTTTTTAATGGGAATTCTTGGGTTAAAAGTATTTTTAGGTTATGTCCCTTTAATAAGCTGTGCTTACTATCTAATTCGTAACAAGCGAGATTTTCTATTTTTATCACGGTTACAAATTGTCTTAATCATTGGCTGCTGCGTGCTGGGATTAGTCCAATACTTATTACTACTCAAGGGAATATGCCAAGGTACTAGAAATTTAGAAGGAGCAGCTTTATTTAAAGCATCAATTGCTGCCCGCTGTTTTATTGGGGGGTCTTTAGTCTATAGTCCAGAGGAAGGAGTGATTCGCCTACCAGGAACATTTGTTGCGCCTTGGCAATGGGCTTGGTTCTTAATTTCTAGTACGTTTTTTTCCTTTGGAAGTGGCTTTAGTGACCCCTCATTTATTTGGCGGCTTATTAGTTTAGGTTCCACAGCATTAGTATTTGTCAATGCAGTTGTTTGTGGACAGAGAATTGCCTTAGCTTTAGTTCCTATCTGCTTCGTTGTTTTGCTATTCCTCACTGGTCAGATTGCTAACCTGAAACGATTTATCCCTTTAGGAATTGGACTCACTTTGATTCTAGGAATTGCAATGGTTAGTAACCCTGAGGTTGTCGCCGAGAGAACAGCTAGTTTTGTTGACCGCTGGAATGCTGCACCACCCTATGAGTTTATCACCCAACAATTTGGGGAAGTGTGGAAAAATGTAGGCGGACCATTTGGAATTGGGTTAGGTCGCGCCACTAACTCTGCTCGTTCACTTGGTGAGACTAAACTTGTGGAAACCTACTATCCCAAAGTTCTTCAGGAGGTTGGACCATTTGGACTTTTAGGGTTTGTCATCTTGGCCACTACCTTAACAGTCATTTGCTTTAGAAAGTATCGTTCAGTAAAAAACCGTAATTTCCGCAGTTACGCGGGGGCTATGTGGGTGTTTATATTGTTTATTAGCTACAACACCTACTACTACCCTCTGGATGTTGATCCAGTTGCTGTCTATTACTGGTTTTTTGCTGGAGTTCTATTAAAATTGCCAGAAATAGATAAACAAGAGAGGCTTCTTGAGAATTCCCACACAAAACCGAAGAACAAAAACTTAAAAATGAGACAATCACAGGTGACATAAAGATGGCAAGGGTTATTATCACAGGCGAAAAACACCTCAGCATTCCTAACCATCCTCGCAGTTCAAGACATACACTTTTATACTCTAAACCTTTTCCTTCGGGAAGATACCCTTTAGAAAACATGTGGCTTCCTTTAGGGAGTATAAGTTCCTGGCAACCCACATTGAAAAAAAACCATCTGATTCATTCTTTCAAAAAAATTCAATATACAAAGAAACCTTGGCTTCTCACAGTTGAAGATCATAGTTTTTTGTACCTGAATCCTCGGAATAAAATTGAAGCTTTGGTTTACGCAACCTTAAATAACCGTATAGGATTAGAAAATTGCAAAAAACTGATAGCAATCTCAGATTATGCAAAAATGAGATGCCTCAATTGGATTCAAGAACTCAATAATGATCTTTGGGAAAAGGTCATTCATAAGGTAGATATTATTCATCCTAATTTTCCCATCAGAGCCAAACATCCAAAAAAATACAATAGACAGCAAAAACTACAGCTGATATTCATAGGCAATCACATTGCAAGAAAAGGTGGTATCGTGGCTTTGAGACTTGCAAAGAAAGCAGAAAAACTGCGGTTACCACTTGTTATACATATAATATCTGGCTTGAAACATGGTCCAGGTGTACCAACTGATTTTCCTGAGCAAACAAAGTATGCAGAGGATTTAAAATTACTTGAATTAAATAACATTGTTTATCACAAAATTCTTCCTAATGAAAAAGTGATTGAGTTACTCGCACAAAGTGATTTTCAAATCTTAGCTACACTACATGACACTTATGGTTATAGCGTTATCGAAGGGTTTTCTGTAGCAACTCCTGCAATCACAACTAATGTTTGTGCTTTACCAGAATTTGTTCGTCATGATGAAAATGGATATGTACTACCCTTAGAACTGAACGAACGTAGACATTGGAATAACTGGCTACATGGAGATGAAGTAAAAAATATTGAGTATTGGGATATTTTGAACAGCACTTATGAACAGTTGGCAAACAAAGCATTAGAAGTCATATTTAATTTTTTAGAGAGACAAGATAAAAGCGAGCATTATGAGTTTTTAAGTGCAGAAGCACTATCCCACGCAAATAATACCAATAATTCACAAAAGCAAAATGAATTATTTGATAATCTTTATGCAGAACTAGCAGAAGTATAAGTGTTTATTATTTAGTCAAAGTAAATTATAAATATATTTAGGATAAATAATAATGGTTGATTATCCTTTCATCTCTGTCATTATTCCCACCTACGGTCGTGAGGAACCACTGCGAAATAGTCTGATAGATGTCCTCAAACAAGACTACCCAAACTTTGAAGTTTTGCTGATAGATCAAACCCCACAGCATCAACCAGAAATTGAAGCTTTCCTAGAAGAATTAGCAGCAGAAAAAAAAATTAAGTGGTTTCGCTTACAGTGGGCAAGTTTGCCAGGAGCAAGAAATTATGCTGTGCGACGAGCATCTGGTGAAATCATTTTATTTATCGATGATGATGTTCAGCTACATCCTGGATTTTTAGCAGCTCATGCGAAGAACTTTTTGGAAAAACCAGATGTGGGTGCTGTTGCTGGACGAGTATTTGACAGAATGAAATTGGGTGACTCTGGAGGGAAATTACAGATTGAATATCTTCCTCCTCAAGCAATGGACCCAGGAATTGCTTGGTACTATATTGATTTGGTGCATACAGTCAAACCCCAACAAGTCCTCTCAGCTAGGGGTTGTAATATGTCTTTTCGTCGAGAAATTTTTACTAAATACGGACTAAAATTTGATGAAAGATTTCGCGGTAGTGCAGTCCGAGAAGAGTCTGATTTTTGTTTGAGATTACGGCAAACAGGATACAAAATTTGGTATGACCCAGAAGCTTATCTAGTGCATTTAGGCGAAGAGACAGGGGGTTGCCATGATATCAGTATGCGATCGCTCCAGTATCAACTGACCTTCTACCATAACCATTTCCTCATGGGGTTAAAAAATCTTACCATTCCCCAAGCCTTGCGCCTCTACGCTCGTTTATTTGACTGTCATGTTCTTGGACACCCCCCTTGTAACAAAAGCGGTTCCCCCATCAAAATTGTCACACGTGGATTTTTCTACACTTTAGGCTTTTTTAAAGCCTTGATTTCAGTCATCCAATCCACATGGAATGATGGTCAAATCTATACACATCTTGATGAAAAAAGTGAGCTTATTTAAAAGCAGATAAACCCATGTGTATTTATCTGCGGTTCAAAAAACTTATAACAATGAAAATATTAGTAGCTAGCCATACCTATATTGTAGATCTTAACTGTGAAAAACTCAGAGCTTTATCACAACTAGAACCTGAAATTGAAGTCACCGTTATAGTTCCCAAGCGTTGGAAACCCGGTGGTGTTCAAAACAAAATTATTACCACTCAATACCAAGATGAAGGTAAATTTCGCATAGTTCCAGTGTCCAACTTCAGCCAAAATCATCAGGGACTGCTCACTTTTGGTGTAGACTTGATGTCCTTATTACGCCAGTTTCGTCCTCAAATTATTCAAGTTGAACAAGGTTCTAGAGGATTAGCTTATTCCCAAATGATCGCTCTCAATCAATTTTTAGGACTTAAGGCTAAAAATGTATTTTTTACCTGGTGGAACCTTCCTTATCAACTCAAATTTCCCATTTCTCTCATAGAGAAATATAACCTCAACCACAGTCACGGTATAATTTCAGGAAATCAAGATGGTGCAAAAATTTTAAGGGAACATGGATACAAAGGTTCCATCAAAGTGATGCCTCAACTAGGTGTAGATGAAACCCTTTTTATTCCTCAGCCTCAATCAAACCTAGCAGCTAAGCTAGGTATTGAACAAAACGAATTTGTTATTGGCTTCGTTGGTCGTTTCGTCCCCGAGAAAGGATTACTCACTCTTTTTGATGCCTTGGTAACCTTAAAAGATAAATCCTGGAAATTATTGATGCTTGGACGTGGACCTTTGCAATCAGAGTTAATGAGCAAAGCAGAGGAAAACAAAATTCAAGACCGAATCATTTGGATAGAAAGTGTTCCTCATGACCAAGTGTGTCATTATATTAATTTAATGAATACCTTAGTCTTACCTTCTGAAACAACATACGAATTTAAAACCTTAACAGCAGCAGGCTGGAAAGAACAATTTGGTCATGTACTCATTGAGGCAATGGCTTGTAAAGTTCCTGTCATTGGCTCAAACTCAGGTGAAATTCCTCATGTCATTGGTGAGACAGGTTTAGTCTTCCCTGAAGGGAATGTTCAAGCACTTGCTCATTGCCTAGCTCAATTTATGGAAGAGCCAGAGTTGGCTCACAATTTAGCAGAAATGGGCTATCAAAAAGCAATAACTCAATACACTAATAAAGCTTTAGCAAAACAGCAATTAGAGTTTTATAAAGCACTCCTAAATAATTCTTAATGGTATCTCTTCCTCTTGACTCAGGAGCGGTTTTTAATAAGTGCTTAAAATAACTCATGTCTTGAGCTACAATGACTCTACCAATCTTGCTGACCACGCAAGAAGCATTTATGCCAAGAACATAAGCCATGAAAAACACAGCACCAAACCCAGATTTAATTTGGGAATACCACAAGTGTTTCCAACTTTGCTATCAAGCTAAAACCAAGCTTGAGGAAGCTCTTGCCACCATAGCCGAGTATGATGAAATGAATCCATCAGCTGATGAAATAATCTCTAGATTATTGGAAGAAGCTGCTCTTACAGCTCTATCTGCTCGCCCACAACAATGGGAATTGAAATCGGACGTAATCGAACCAATGGCACCTGTTGAGCCAGAAGAAGAGTATAGCCTTGATGACCTCCTTTAAAGCCAAAAGCAGGAATTAGATTTAAGGAACTACTAGTTACTACTTCTGGAAGGAAAGTGAGGTACTATCCTTAACTAACATTAATAGTAAAGTAGTGAAGAAATTGGTATGTCGAGGGCAGGCATCTACCACAATACTGTTAATGTTTTACAAAAGCATGGCTGAACAACTAATTACCTATGAAACAGGGTTTTTGGATTCTCACAGATGATTTAGAATTGCTATAAAATGAAGCATAAGGCTCGCCTTGTCTTCATTGCTGGAAACTTTATCAACTAAATTTGTCATTATTATATGGAAATCACAAAAGTCTCAAATGAAGGACAAGTGATTATTCCTGAGCCAATGCGTAAAGCTCATGGCTGGGAGGTAGGTCAAGAACTAATCGCAATTGATATGGGAGACGGAATTCTTCTCAAACCGAAAAAACCTTTCTCTGAAACGACCTTAGATAATGTCGCAGGTTGCTTAAAATACCAAGGTACACCAAAAACTCTTGAGGATATGGATGATGCAATTCGCCAAGGAGTAGAGGCTGTGTATGGTCGCAGTTGATACCAACATCATTGTACGACTGCTAACACAAGATGATGAATTGCAAAGTACTCACATGGCATGAGTCTGGCTTAGATTTTGCTGATGCTTTTCACCTAGCGCAAAGTCGCCAACATACTCATCTCTACACTTTTGACGAGAAGTTTGTGAAAAGATCCCAGGGGTTAACAGCGTGTGAAGTCAAAAAACCTTGAAGGGGTATGGCTGAGATCTCACAATAATAAGCTCATAGGCTCTTAACCTGTCTACCCTACTGCTTACAAGATGCCACGTGCATCATCTTGTGTTTTTGATCAATATACAAGTTATATGTTGCTAGCTGAGTGCGCGCGATCGCACAACTTCCTAGTGTTCATGCGAAAATGCAGTATTTGTGAATTCAATGAACTTTTGAGCCACAATAAAGCCAAATTGATTGCGATCGGAGATTAAAATGCCCAAGTGGAAACTAGTAACAGAGTTCACATTTGATAGTGCCCACTATATAAAAGACTATGATGGTCCCTGTGGTAGGATGCATGGGCACAGTTATAAGGTGCAAATCGAAGCCACATCATCAAAGCTACACTCCTCACAGTATTGTCCACATCCAGTCATGGTTGCTGATTTCAGAACCTTGCGGTGGGCTAAGCAGGATGTCACAAAAGGAGGACTAGATCATTGCATTCTCAATGAAGCCTTACCCCCTGAATATGAAACAACAGCTGAGATGATTGCTAAATACATTTATGACGAAACCAAGAAGCGCGTTCCCTCAGATGTGCAACTGAAGGTGAAGGTGTCAGAAACCCCAAATTCTTGGGTAGAGTATGAGGATGAATGAAGTATCTTTGACAACACCAGCTAATTTTGATGCACTACGTGAACTACCCAGCCTTGGCTTCGCCTGTTCGGCTTTGCCGTTCCCGAAGGGTAGGCTGGGCTTCTGTACTCATAGGCGAGTGCCGCAGATTAGACTTTCTTCCAAGCTTTGGTCTTACCTCCCCTCCTACAGCAGAGACGGCTGAACCTTCCGCCTTTAGCATTCTGATCCCTTCTGCCCTAATGTTGATGGCTGCATTGCCGTCTCTATCGTGGTGAGTACCACAGTGAGGGCAAATCCACTCACGAACATCTAGTGGCAGATCTCCCATCTGATAGAAACAATTAGAGCAGAGTTTGGAACTAGGGAACCATCTATCAATCTCAATCAACTTCGCACCTTTGCGTTCTAGTTTGTAGGCTAAGAAGTTGGTGAATGTTCCCCATCCACAATCGGATATTGCTTT
>JAJPJF010000234.1 GCA_021324415.1 Nostocales cyanobacterium Centralia_MAG_434 | reverse complement strand
CTCAACATCAGACTACATATCTGTTACTTAACTCCTACTGGTTACTTATTTATCATACTTCTTTTTGCTGCTGTACAAAAGTTTATTTTTAAACCGTTCGGAGTATAAGAAAACCTTTCCATGAACCTACACTTTGTAACCCACTAAGAAACACCTCAATCGGGCTGCGTTCTTCAACATTCTTAACCTGTTGAGGTGCTTCAGAAGGGGGTGGTTGCAAAGCAATGACACCACGCGGAATTAAGGTGATATGTAGTTTTGGCAGCCTCTGCAAGTTTGCTAAGAGTTCCTCAACTTTTCCATTAGAAATATGGATGAACACCGCATCTAATAAGCCATCACTCCCAGTGCCTTGGAACTGTATTAAATTTATTCCACCATAAGACCTAGCAATGTCAAGCACGTCTTTACCATGTCCGTGTGGTACTTGGATAAGCAGTTGACGCATATCACCCTTGAATTAACTCTACACCACAATATTCAAGAGCTAGCAAAAGATATACTAGCCATCCATGAAACAACTGGGACGATAATAGAAAACATGCCCTAGCGAACCTTATCCCGCCGATCCATAATTTCTATAACTTCGTGATTAGAAGTCGTTCTACCAGTAGAAGCAGTATCAGTGTTGCTAGTACTGGCAGGTGCAGATGTAGACTGAGAAGGCATATCAAACACAGTCCAGTCACGAATATCCAAGTTCCCTAAAATAGAGGTAGCACGCTGAATTTCTTTCTCTGTACCATCTACCATGACTAAGTATTCACCTTCGGAGACCCGTTGACTGTAGAGTTGAGCTTGCTCTTCTGGAATGCCTAAATCAGTCAGTGCTCCTACCAAACCACCTGTAGCAGCCCCAATTCCGGCACCTGCAAAGGTAGTTGCTAAAGTACCAGCTGCCAGAAAAGGACCTGCGCCCGGAACCACTAAAGCTCCTAGTCCCACAAGTAAGCCACCAATACCTCCTAAAACAGTACCTCCGACTGCACCAATTCCAGCACCTTCTTTCACTTCTTCCATACCGGGTTCTTTCACCTCGGCTCCACCAAATTGGTTATCTTGATTTCTATCTGTATCCTTAGCCAGGATAGAAACTTTATCCATGGGGAAATTGGAGTTCTTTAGTTTATTGAGTGCTTCTTGTGCTTGTTGTCGGTTAGAAAATGTACCCACTGCACGCTTTTGTTGTTGAACAGGCATTTTTCCTTTTCCTCCATATAAAATTGTGTTGTCTTGTCACAGATGAAATTTTTGATTGTACTAACTTGTTGTATTTACAACTCTTTTCAAAGTTTTTAGCTCTGCTTCTATCTCAATACAGGCTGATGCTGTCCCAAACATCTTTTTTTATAAAGTTTTACTTCCCTATTGAGAAAGGGTTTTTGAATAGAGTCAGTATCCTATCAGGTAGGAAACTCCAAACGCAATTCCTACTCTATTGCTTAGTCGTGTCATTAGTGTAAACAATAGTTATAGTGTTTGCTTCTTACTATTGAGATAACAAATAGTTCTAACTCAAGGAGTAAAAACAAATCATAATAATTTCATTTTTATTAAGAGTACTAGCAAGAGGACAACAAAATTGATGGGGTCATTCCAAAGGATGAGCTTTAGTGCTTGTCATTAACTTGAGCCTGTATTTGAATCAAATCAGCGGCACTGCGCTGTAACTCTTCAACAGTTGGCATCTGATTCAAGTGCATCAATGAAGATTCAAATTCGCACCCTTAAGAAAATCTGTTGCAGGCTGTACACCAATTCCAGCAATTACTATATCTGCGCTCAAGCGATCGCCATTGTCTAAAATCACAGCTTCCACTTTAACGTTTTCACCTTCAATGCATATCTCATAATAAGCTAAAGAATTCAAGCCGAGTGGTTGTTGATCGCCAATCCTTGCATCAAAACAGGCATTGTGCTAAAGGCAAACAACATGATGTCTACTTCATCCAATAATGAAAATCAAATGAAATTTTACTAATGACAGGGATAGAAGCTGTTATTCATTCAACGGTTAGAGGAATTTACCACTAATAACCTCATAAAGTGAATCTGGAATTAGACCAATAGCTCTAGATTTTAACAAAATCTACTACGAAATTCGCTAATTTACCATCAAACTGATGACTGATGCGAGGACTTTCAATAGTTGAGGGTCTAAAAGCTGCAGTGAAAGCGCATACCCTTTCATTATCAAGTTGCTAGCTTAAAATTGTGTATTTTAGCCATAAATCATCAAGTTCTGATATTTATTATGGCTAGAAAAAGTCTTCAGTCTTATTTTTTGTCTGAATATTTAAACACTTTTCACTGACTGCATTCTAAAACTTTGACTTAAGTGAAAATGTTATGTTAATTTTAGTTACAAATGAAAAAAACATTTTCTTGAATAGTATCTAGCTTCAAATGCTTAGGAGGAAAATAATGTCTAAAGTAAACCAACTACAGCTACAGAAGAGCCTGAACTTAGTTAACTATCCCATTCATAAAAAAGACTTAATTAAGTATGCAGAAGAAAGCGGTATTGATGAGAAAATTCTACGTGCTTTCAAGCACTTACCTTTCAAGCATTACCAAACCCCAATAGATCTGCTCCAAGCCCTACGTGAGTCAAACAATCTTGAGTAAATGGTAGCATTACTGAAATGAAAAAAAACCACCCCTGGTTGGCAAGGGGTGGCAGGAGGTAGATCTGAATTAATACTTATCCTCATTTAATAGACCACTTGTGTTTTGGAGTAAGCAATTGCTCTTATCAAATAAAGTTTGTCAATAGTAAAACTATTTCTAAGCATGAGATAGTTGTTTTTATATTGGATAACGTGGAGACTATTTCAATACGATAACTACAAATTATGAACGAATTATGAAATGAAAATTTGAACATTTAAAGGCCCGTATATTGGCGATTGCCTCTGGCAGTGGGCGAAGCGCAATCGCCAACGAGAGAGGGTTGATCAATTGGGATTTTGGAGCCGTAGACGGCTCTTTTTCCCCCAGGATCGGGAGGAGGTGAGGATGTTGCTTACGGTAGAAAGGGTAAAGGGGTTTTAATTCATACACTAACCGAAGGGAATGGAATGCCTTTAGCTAATTGTACAACCCCAGCCAACGGCAGCGAGAGAGAGCAAGT
>JAJPJF010000016.1 GCA_021324415.1 Nostocales cyanobacterium Centralia_MAG_434 | reverse complement strand
TGGCTTTGTTGGTTCTGGCTTTTGTCCCTTCTTTGGTCTACCCATGATAGTTTTTATACTTATTGTAAACAAAACTTGTAGACAAAGCCTTTAGAGGATAGCACTTTTGAGGGGATTGATACCCTCAGAATTTCCTCAGAATTAAGTGCTAAAGAAATTCCTTGGGTTATCGGTGCGTTATGTATCGAAATCTCAAGACAAGGAAATAGTTAATTGTGTTACCAAGCCGTCTAGTGTTAAAGGACGGCTTTTTTGCGTCTCAAGTCAAGTTAACAACACTCACTTTTGTAGTGTAGAATCTGTGTATTTCCAGTACCAACAACAATGGTGCAAATACAAGCTAATGAGCTTAAGGCTGGTAACGTTTATGAAATTGAATTTCTTTCTAGATTCAGAATGTTGGTAAGATTCACAGGGTTTAAAAATAATTGTTATCACTTTGAAAGTGAAAATGGACATAAATTCTTAATTGCTGAGCATAGTGTTGTGTATCATCGCTTTTACGTTTATTTTTGATCAAGTTAAAATTTTTCAGAGTAGCATATTACATTCAAAACTCTTGCTCTATAAGACTTTTAGCTAATTAGGGTATGAAGTGAGTGCAAAGGCACTTTCCTGGAAAGAAAATACCAGCCTTATTACAACGGATATCTGTCTGTGCTGAAGAATTAACACACAAAGGCTGGTATTTTCTTTTTAAGGATCTCCCAAAGAAATATACCAAAGCTTGCAATTCTGTGTACTACAATATTACACACAAGAAAAAAGCCCTCAAAGCTTTATGCTCCAAGGGCTTTTAGTATTGATATTCAACAATTGAAACGGTGATCTTGGTTTTCCGTCAAAATTCGCCTCCGCATCTGATAACATGTGGCGATAAAGTTCAAAGTGTTGGCGACATATGGCGAAATTATGAATAAGCAACAAGCAGCAGATTTTCTAGGCGTTAGTGTTCGGGCCTTAGAGCGCTATGTCCAGCAAGGGCGGATCAGCGTGAAGTATGAGAAAGGCAAGACTCGCCCAACTGCTAATTTTGACGCCTTGGAACTGGAAGCATTCAAGGATGAATTGAACCAACCTACTGTAAAACCCGCGGTTGAATCTCGCCAAACAGCGACCGAGGTACAGCAACAGACAGATAAACCAGTGCTTTACGAGCCGCGAGATTACGGAATTTGGCGAGATTAGCGTCATTGATAAGCTGGCATCAATTATTGAAGGAATGCTGGCTAAGGGTGAGCAAGAGCCTAGCGTACCAATAGCAGACAAGTTGCTTCTAACACTTACTGAAGCGCAATTACTTACAGGGTTGTCTAAACAATTTCTGTTAAGCGCAATTCAAGAGGGAACCCTAAAAGCAAAAACTATTGGTCGAAGCTGGCGAATTAAGCGTAGTGATCTTGAAGCGTTTATAGCTGACTTGTTTTAAATCTCGCGGCTATGTCGTCAGATTACTTAATTTTCTTAATCGGTAATTTTTCCGTGAGTACAGTTGATAACAGCAATCAAACATTGTTTTTAACATTAGTCTTGAGACAACCGTAATTAACTCTTCCGGCTTAAATGGTTTAATTACGCATCCACTAAACCCTGATTTTAATATCTTCGTACGCACTTCATCTGAAGCTAATGCCGTTACAGCTATGACTGGTATTCGCCTGATTGGTGATTTTAAATTTCTGATTTGGCGAATTAACCAAAAACCATCTTCATTAGCCATCGCAATATCACACAGTAAAATATTTGGCTTGGACTGCCTGATTATTTCAAAGGTTTCAATTGCAGATCCCACTGCGGTAACTTGTGCATTGTACTGTTCAAAAATCACCTTGATCAAATACAAATTATCGGCATCGTCATCTACTGTCACTACTTGCAAACCTTTGAGAATACGCCAACAATTCATCTGCTTATTCGTCAAAGCTTATACTGGTCGCTGTTTTTCTACCCAGACTTGCAGTATTGTTGTCACCAGTTGTGTTAATGACACTCCTTGTTCTACAGCTTCTAACTTGAGTTGTTTGTGCAAGTGCGACGGAAACTTACGTATATAAAGGGTAATTTTCGATTCTTTTGGTTCCACTGGGAATTTTTTCACATTGCTAACAATGCTAACAAAGATAACACTCTCATATCTGGTTATCTTCTACTCAAAGAAATATATTCTTCCTAAAATTTTGGTAATCTTGGGGCTATGTTGTTAATCGTCTCGAGAGCAGTTTATAGCTGACTTGTTTTAAATCTCGCGCCTATCTCGTCATTAGCTCCTAACCCTTACTGTGAGTCTGTTTCATCTCGATGTCGTCTAATTCTCTTTTCCCGATCTATACCCACGTTTTGAACAGCACAATTACCGCCTTAAGTCATGTCTGAGTTAAGGCGGTAATGGGAAAAATCGATTTACTATTGTCTAGACACTTGACGTTAGCTACCTCAGACCGTTCTGCTCAAGGCTTTAACCTTCCCCTGGTAGCACAAAGAGTGGAGGAAGCGACAAAAACTCCACACCGTCCGCGTCTTTTTATTTTCACTGTCCGGACATCTGACGTCGCCCTCCTTCGATGCCCGACACTGGGTCACTACGGTAAAACACCCATCCAGTGAGGTTTGTTATGTTTTTACAATAGCTCAACAAGAGTCTGTTCACCTTCTTTCTCTAGGTGCAATCTCATTCTGACTTTTGGTCAAACTGTTTTTAATTCCCTATTTCTATCCCACAGTAGATTTCTCTTCATCAGTACCTACTGCATCTTTAGGGAGATCCAAAAAATAAAATGAAAGCGCCTTTGTTGGTTGATCTGTCGGCGCAGAAGGTTATTCGTGGTAATAAGGCGCTTTCATTTTATTACTGGTAAGTGCCTTACCACTGTCTTTCCCAATGTCTTTCCTCACAGGCGACAACATCGACAAAGCCGCGATTGCCCGAGGCACAATAGGCGTAATCAAACCAAGCGCCTTATTACCACGAATAACCTTCTGCACCGACAAATCAACCATGTTCGGCCTTGCCTCTAGCAGGCGATTGCCCAAGGGGCAGCGCCCAAAGGGCGATCAGCTTTGCTGCTACCCCTTGGGCAATCGCTGTTGATTTGATTTTTTGGTTCTCCCCAAAGGTAGTCGCACTCCCAACAGCGCAGAGCCTTTTAGGAAATCAGATCGCGCGCTACTGCGAAACCCGCAATCACTATTACTCTATTTCCTTGGATAATACTCCTGCTAATACCACTGTTAGTGAAGCTGCAAAAGAAGTTTTCAAGCTGGCTTTAAGACTGTCGGGTATACCCTTACCATAATTTGAATCTCGCGGCTATCTCCTCACTCGCTCGAAACCCTTTCCTTATTATGCTTTGAATCATAATGTGAGAAAAATTTTGATCCATAAATTAGAAAAAAGTTAACGAAAATTCAGGCTTTCGCGCTAATCACAAATTAAAACTTTGCATTCATA